>JAFMFH010000023.1 GCA_017856235.1 Flavobacteriaceae bacterium
GTGGAATTTTCTTCATTGACGATTCTCAAGTCTGGACTAATGATAGAATTTGGATCATGAATGGGAAAATAGTTGTGAGAGATGGTGGTGTTCTTACTATCCAGGAAGGTACAATCGTTAAAGCAGAAGATGGTCAAGGTGTAGATGCTACGGCACTTGTTATAGCTAAGGGTGGTACGTTATTTGCTAATGGTACTGCTTCAAATCCTATAGTCTTTACAGATAAAGCTGATCAGCTATCATATTCTAACACTGATAGACTTAGTCCTAACAGGGTTGCTACTGATACAGGTAAATGGGGTGGTGTTATAATGTTAGGTCAAGCTACAGTCGGAGAAGATGGTGGTGAAGACGACATTGAAGGAATTGCAACAGGGTATGACTGGACTAAATATGGAGGTTCATTAGATGCTGATTCATCTGGATCTCTTAATTATGTATCAATCAGACATAGTGGTACTGCTTTAGGAAACGGTGATGAAATACAAGGTTTAACTTTAGGTGGAGTTGGTTCAGGAACCACTGTAACTAATATTGAAATTGTTGGAAGTGATGATGATGGAATCGAAATATTTGGTGGAACTGTTAACGTAACAAATTTAACTATATGGGCTCAAAGTGATGATGCAGTAGATTTAGATGAGGGATATGCAGGTACAATTGATAATGTTGCTGTTCAGATGAAAGCTTCTGGTGATAATATTTTTGAAATTGACGGTACAGAAGATAGTACTGACGCAAGAGATGGTCAATTTACTGTTAAAAATGTAACCTTTATAGGAGTTGCTGGTAATACTGAGAAAACTGATCAGCTTGGTCACTGGAAATCAGGTGCTACAGGAACTACAGAAAACGTATTATATACAACAATGGATGGGCAAACCATTGAGGGCATTGACTCTGACACATATGATGCCAGCGCAACAGAAAATGCAGTTAATAAACTGATTTTCAAAAACTTTCAATTTGCAACTACTAGTACTTTAGCATCAATACTTGCTAATACAGAAAGCACAACTGGAGTTGCTCCAGCCTGGGCATCAGTAGTTTCAACAGGAACAGTTGGTGCTGATACATCAGTAATGTCGTGGACAATGTGGTACAAGCTTACTCAACAATAGTTGATTGAGAACCATGAACTAAAAGTGTAACCTAAAATGCCCGTTTTTAGCGGGCATTTTTTTATGAAAAAAAAATGAAAAGAACTTTAATTTTATTGCTTTTAATAACACCATTAAACTATATTTTTTCTCAATCTGTAATAACTGGTAAAGTTGTTGATGGAGAATTCAATGATTTTTTACCATTTGCAAATATTGTGCTTCAATCAAATGAAGGAGAGTTCATTGACGGAACTTCTACAGATTTTGAAGGATCATATACAATTAATGTTGTTGCTGGAACTTATATTTTAGAATTTTCATTTGTTGGTTATGATACCAAAAGAATAACAGATATAGTTGTAGGTCAAAATGAGGAATTTATTTTAAATACTACATTATTACCTGCATCTAACAGCCTAGATGAAGTTATTGTTACGACAACTGCAAAAAATAATACAGAAGCATCAGTTTTATTAATTCAAAAAAGAGCAGTTAATTTAATAGATGGGTTATCTGCTCAATCTATTCAAAAGACAGGGGATAGTGATCTTGCATCAGCAATTAAAAGAGTACCTGGGGTCTCAGTTCAAGATGGTAAATTTGTATATGTACGAGGTCTAGGAGACAGATATTCAAAAACACTTTTAGGAGGGCTTGAAATTCCTGGACTTGATCCAGATAAAAATACGTTACAATTAGATATTTTTCCAACAAATCTTCTAGATAATATTCTAATTAATAAATCTGCTAGTGCAGATCTAAACTCTGATTTCACAGGTGGTATTGTTGATGTAGTTCTTAAGGATTTTTCTGTACTACCAGAATACAGCTTTTCAATTAGTGGTTCATATAATCCTAACATGAATTTGAATGATAACTTTATTGGCAATGAAAATGATGCATTTAATTTTCTTGGATTTGATAATGGATACTTTGATAACCCATTATCATCAAAACAAGAGATTCCTTTTCCTGAAACTTTTAATATTGGTCAATCCGTTCTTACAAGATTTCTAACTCAAAAGTTGGAAGCTACAATGGATGCATCAAGATTTCAAAGTTTTTTAAACTATAGTGTAGGTGCAACTGCAAGTAATCAATTTAATTTATCGGACACAAAATCTATTGGATATATTGCATCATTAAGTTTAAAAAGAGATTATGAGTATTATGAGAGTTTTTTCAACGGTACTGTTGAAAAAGAAAACATCAATAAACCTTTAGAACCATACAGTGAACAGACAGGAGAATTTGGTCAGGTTAAAAATCTAGGTAGTGCTCTTTTAGGTTTATCACTAAAAACTCTTAATTCAAAATATAAGTTGAATCTTCTAGCAATTAAATCAGGAGAATCTGGAGCGATAAAAGGAAACTATAAAGAATTTATTGAAAATCCATATAATGGTGATGCAAGTATTTTGACTTATACAGATAGAAATATTTTATCTCTACCTTTTTCATCTCAGCATATTTTTAATGGTGGTAACTCTTCTTTAGATATTAAAATTGCTCCCTCAATTGCTAGAGTATATGATAAAGATTTTAAAAAGACAGTCTTTGAAATAGCACCAAATGGTAATAAATTAATTTCTCCAAATACAACTCAAAATCCTACAAGATTGTGGAGGTCTTTGAAAGAAGATGCGATTTCCTCTAAAGTTCAATACAATATTAATCTAGAGAGTAATAATTTGCAAGGAAAGATTAAATTGGGAGGATCTTTTACATATAAACAAAGGGACTTTGAAACTGATGACTATAGAATTGCTTACAGAGGATTAAGTTCTATTTTGGGAGGGAATGCAAATAATATTTTAGCCCCTAATTTCATATATGACCTAGATACAAACCAGGGTTCTTATATTAAAGGAGATTTTCAAAGAACAAATCAATACGAATCTTCAGGACAAACTTTTGCTGGTTTTATATCTTCAGAACTAGTGTTATCTGATAAATGGAAATCGACTATTGGTGTTAGATTTGAGAATTATATTGTAAAATACACAGGAGAAAATATAGAAGCCATTAAGTTTGATAATGAAAAGCTGATTGATACTAGAGATTTTTATCCATCGATTAATATAATTAGGACAATTAATGATGATAGAAATTTAAGAGTTTCCTACTCTAAAACTACAGCAAGGCCAACATTTAAAGAAATTTCTTCAGCTCAAATTTATGATCCTATCACAGAAAGATATTTTGTTGGAAATCCTGATGTTAACCCAACTTATATTAACAATTTTGATCTTCGTTACGAATCATATGGTGAAGGAAATCAAATTTTTGCAATTAGCACTTTCTTTAAACAATTTAACGATCCAATAGAAGTTACCGCACTAGATGCAAATCAACCATCAGTTTTCATTGTTAGAAATAATAAAGAAGCAACAGTTTATGGAGTTGAGTTAGAAATAAGAAAAGATATATTAAATAATGATAAAAGAAAATTATCATTAAATCTAAATTCCTCAATAATTGAATCTGAGCAGAGAATGAGTAATGAAGAGTTTCAGGGAAGGGTTATCAGTAACCCAGATAAAGAGATAAGTAATACCCGAGAACTTCAGGGTCAATCTCCATATTTAGTAAATTTAGGATTAGTTTATAATTTATTTACTAAAGATTTAGAATTAGGCTCATACTTTAATGTACAAGGCAAAACATTAGAAATTGTTGGAATTGGTAATCTTCCTGATGTATACACATACCCATTTCAAAATTTGAATTTTAATTTATCTAAAACATTTGGAGCTAATAAAAAGCAATCAATAAATATTCAAGCAAAAAATATTTTAAATTCTAAAAGGGAGAGTAAATATGATTACTATAGTCTTGAGACAAGTACATTCTCATTGTATGATCCTGGAATTAGTTTTTCTCTTGGATATAGTATAAAGTTCTAAATTTGTAAAAAAAAGAATTTGGAAGGAGCTTACTTATTTATAATTGGTATTATCATTTTTCTTGCAGTAAGCGACCTAATTGTTGGTGTTAGTAATGATGCTGTAAATTTTCTAAACTCTGCAATTGGCTCTAAAGTAATTTCATTCAAGAATGTTATGATTCTTGCAAGTCTTGGTGTCGCCATAGGAGCTTTGTCATCAAGTGGAATGATGGAAATTGCAAGAAAAGGAATCTTTAATCCAGAAGCTTTTTTCTTTAGTGATATTATAATAATCTTTTTATCTGTTATGATAACTGATATTTTAATATTGGACTTATTCAATTCCTGGGGTCTACCTACCTCTACAACTGTGTCTATTGTTTTTGAATTATTAGGTGCAGCTGTTATAATGTCTTTAATTAAAATAGTTGATACAAATGCAAGCCTAATAGAAATTGAAAATTATATTAATATCCAAAAAGCTACTGAAATTGTTATTGGGATTCTATTGTCTGTATTTATTGCTTTTTCAATTGGTGCAATAATACAATGGATATCAAGAGTAATATTAACCTTTGATTTTGAGTCTAAGAGCATTCTTCTTAATTCTATTTTTGGATCTTTGTCATTTACATCAATAATAAATTTTATACTAATAAAAGGAATCAAAGGGACCCCTTACTCATCTCAAACTTTTTCAATTTTAGATGACTTAACTATTAATGAATTTATAGATTCCAATATTTTATTTTTTTGGATCATCAGCTTAATATTTTGGTATGTATTCTCAATATTAATTATTAAGTATTTCAAACAAGATATTTATAGAATAATTATTGGGGTAGGAACTTTTTCTTTAGCTCTTGCATTTGCAGGAAATGATTTAGTAAATTTTATTGGAGTCCCTATAGCTGCACTAGAATCATTTCAATCATGGTCTTCATCTTCAGTAAGTGCATCTGAGTTTGCAATGACATCATTATCTGAAAAAGTTAGTACTAAGCCTCTTTATCTTTTTATATCTGGTCTTATTATGGTAGTAACTTTATGGTTTTCATCTAAAGCTAAAAACGTAGTTAAAACAAGTTTAGATTTATCAAACCAAAATGAAATAGACGAGAGATTCAAGGCAAATCTTATTGGAAAATCCTTAGTAAGTTTAGGTATATCCTTAAATAAATTTTTGAAAGTAATCCTTCCAAAAAAATTCCTTGTCCAGATTAATAATTCTTTTAAATTAAAAGATAATTATAATGTTACAGACTCAATAGATGGTGTTAGGCCATCATTTGATAAATTAAGAGCAAGTCTAAATCTAGTTATTGCTGCAATTTTAATTTCTATTGCCACTTCATACAAGTTGCCATTATCAACTACTTATGTAACATTCATGGTAGCAATGGGGACATCATTGTCTGATAGAGCATGGAGTTCAGAAAGTGCAGTTTACAGAGTATCTGGAGTAGTAAGTGTTATTGGAGGATGGTTCTTAACAGCACTATCAGCTTTTATAATATGCGGATTAATAGTATTTGTAATAAACTTACTTAAGTTAGTTGGAGTAATAATAACACTCTTATTTGTAATTATTATAATATTTAATAATCACAAAAAATTCAAGAAAAAGGGAGAGATTAAAATTTAATCTTTATCAATTTTTGCAATAGTTGCAGGTGTATCCCAGTCTAAAACTTTTACCACATTATTATCTACAAAATCAACTTCACGAATTTTTCCTTCATTCCAAAAGAACCATTTTCCAGTTTTTTTTCCGTTATCATATTGGCCTGATACAGCTTTTCTTCCATCTTTGAAGAAACTAGCCCACTCACCATGAAGTTTTTTATTTTTTATAAAACCTTGCTGAAGAATATTTCCATCCTCATTATAGTATACTACTTTAAAAGTGTTGATTCCTTCTTCAGTAACAATTTTCTTTTCCTGTGCACTCAAACTCGTAATTGAGAGAGCAAAAAACATTAATATAATTCTCATAATCTTTAATTTAATAACATAAAGTTAACTATAAATTAACAAAAAACAAACTTTTACATAACATTAAATTAACATTAGAGTGTAATTTATTGAATACGAGATGGTTATAAATGAGTATATTGTATCATTTATCTCGTATTCGGTATAATGAGAACTTAATTTAGAGTATTATGAGCCACACATTAGACAGTCATCATCTTCATTCTCTTTAGATTGAGAGATAATTTGCTTTAACTCTTCTGGTGATAATGGTTCAACAGCAACAGGTTTTTCCTTGGATTTAGTTTTAGTTGCTTTCTCTGTTCTAGTAATTTGAACTTCTCCAGTCTCTTCTATTTCAGATTCAACTTTAATCTCCTCTGATTTTTCAGGAATAGATTCTTTTTTCTTAAGTGTAAACTTGATAGCATCGACAGCAGACTTAGTTCTTAAATAGTACATACCTGTTTTTAAACCAGATTTCCATGCATAGAAATGCATAGATGTAAGTTTTGACATAGTAGCACCTTCCATAAATAAATTAAGTGATTGCGATTGGTCAATGAAAAATCCTCTGTGTCTAGCCATATCAATTATGTCCTTCATACTCATCTCCCACACAGTTTTATATAACTCTTTTAAATCATCTGGAATACCTTCAATATCTTGAATTGATCCGTTTGCAGCCATTAGATCTTGTTTCATATCTTCATTCCAAAGTCCTAATTCAACTAGGTCATTTAGTAAATGCTTATTAACAATAATAAATTCACCTGATAAAACTCTTCTAGTATAAATGTTGGAAGTATAAGGTTCAAAACATTCATTATTCCCAAGGATTTGAGATGTACTCGCAGTTGGCATTGGAGCAACTAAAAGAGAATTTCTCACACCATGCTTTAAAACATCTTTTCTTAATTTATTCCAATCCCATCTACCACTTAAGTCATCATCTTCAACTCCCCACATATTATGTTGGAACTCACCTTTTGAAATAGGAGAACCCTCATATGATTCATAAACTCCATCCTTTTTTGCTTCATCAACTGAAGCGTTAAGTGCAGCATAATAAATAGTTTCAAAAATTTCTTGATTTAGCTCTTTTGCTTCATCAGAAGTAAATGGCATTCTTAATAGAATGAATGCATCAGCTAAACCTTGAACACCAAGACCAACTGGCCTGTGCCTAAAGTTAGAGTTTTCAGCTTCTTTAACAGGATAATAATTTCTATCAATTACTTTATTTAAGTTTTTTGTAACCCTAACAGTTACATCATATAATTTTTGATGATTAAACTCTCCATCTTCAACAAACATTGGAAGAGCAATTGATGCAAGGTTACAAACAGCTATTTCATCTTTAGAAGTATACTCGAGTATTTCAGTACATAAGTTAGATGATCTTATTGTCCCAAGATTCTTTTGATTTGACTTTCTATTAGCAGAATCTTTATAGAGCATATATGGTGTACCTGTCTCAATTTGAGATTCAAGGATCTTCTCCCAAAGCTCTCTTGCCTTAATTGACTTTCTTCCCTTTGATTGCTCTTCATATTTTAAATAAAGCTTGTCAAACTCATCTCCATGACAGTCATATAAGCCAGGACACTCGTTTGGACACATTAAAGTCCATTCTTCGTTGTTCTCTACTCTTTTCATAAATAGATCAGGAATCCACATAGCATAAAATAAATCCCTTGCTCTCATTTCCTCTTTACCATGATTTTTCTTTAAGTCAAGAAAATCATATATATCAGAGTGCCATGGTTCAATATAAATTGCAAAAGAACCTTTTCTTTTACCACCTCCCTGATCGACATATCTAGCAGTATCATTAAAAACTCTTAGCATTGGTACAATTCCATTAGATGTGCCATTTGTTCCAGAAATGTATGATCCTGTAGATCTTATATTATGTATTGATAGACCAATACCTCCAGCAGATTGAGAAATTTTAGCTGTCTGTTTCAATGTATCATAAATTCCATCAATACTATCATCTTGCATAGTTAACAAGAAACATGAAGACATTTGTGGTTTAGGTGTACCTGCATTGAATAAAGTTGGAGTTGCATGAGTAAAATATTTTTTTGACATTAACTCGTATGTATCAATTACAGCATCAATGTCGTCAAGATGAATACCTACCGATACTCTCATTAACATATGTTGTGGTCTCTCAACTATCTTTCCATTAATTTTTAAAAGGTATGATCTTTCAAGAGTTTTAAATCCAAAGTAATCATATCCAAAGTCTCTATTATAAATTATTTTTGAGTCAAGTAACTCTGCATTTTTATTAATCACTTTGTACACTTCATCTGATAATAACGGAGCTTTCTTACCTGTTATTGGGTTAACATATGCATGAAGATCCTTCATTGTATCAGAGAAAGACTTCATGGTATTTTTATGTAAGTTTGAGATAGAAATTCTTGCTGCAAGAGATGCATAATCAGGATGAGTAGTTGTCATAGTGGCAGCAATTTCTGCTGCTAGGTTATCTAATTCTGATGTAGTAACACCATCATACAGACCCTCAATCACTCTCATTGCAACTCTAACAGGGTCAACTAACTCATTAAAACCATAACAAAGCTTTTTTATCCTTGCGGTTATTTTATCAAACATTATGGGCTCTTTTCTTCCGTCCCTTTTAATTACATACATAGCCATACCTTTATCATACCATTTTTTAAAATATTAATTAAACGAATATTTTAGAAGTCGTCGTCAAGATCAAAGTTCGACTCTTCTTTTTTATCATTATTTAAAACACCTGCTTTTTGATACTCTGAAACTCTTTTTTCAAAGAAATTGGTTTTACCTTGAAGATTAATCATATCCATGAAGTCAAATGGATTAGAAACATTAAATTCTTTTTCACATCCAAATTGATCTAAGAGCCTATCAGTAACAAACTCTAAATATTGCGTCATTAATTTTGCATTCATACCTATTAGACTTACAGGTAATGACTCTGTTATAAATTCTCTTTCAATATTAAGAGCGTCTATTAAAATTTCTTTAATTCTTTCTTTAGGAACTTTATTTATAATGTGATGATTATGAAGATGAACTGCAAAGTCACAATGCACACCTTCATCTCTTGAAATTAACTCATTAGAAAAAGTTAATCCCGGCATCAGTCCCCTCTTTTTTAACCAAAAAATTGAACAGAAGGATCCTGAAAAAAATATTCCTTCTACACCGGCAAACGCAATAAGTCTCTCAGCGAAGGAATCAGACTCAATCCATTTTAGAGCCCAATCAGCCTTTTTCTTTATTGCTGGAAAATTTTCTATAGCTTTAAACAAAGTGTCTTTTTCCTTATCATCTTTTACATATGTATCAATAAGTAAAGAATATGTTTCGGAATGAATATTTTCCATCATAATCTGAAATCCATAGAAAAATTTTGCCTCAGAATACTGAACTTCATTCACGAAATTTTCAGCTAAATTTTCATTAACAATTCCATCAGAAGCAGCAAAAAAAGCAAGTATGTGTTTGATGAAAAATCTCTCGTCGTCATTTAGCTTTGCGCTCCAATCATTTAAATCTTGATGAAGATCAATCTCTTCAGCCGTCCAAAAACTAGCTTCACATTTTTTATACCATTCCCATATATCGTGGTGCTCAATTGGAAAAATTACAAATCTATCTTTGTTTTCTTGTAAAAGTGGCTCTTGCTGCATGAAAAAATGTTTTGGTTAAACTAAAATTCGTTACCTCAAATATTTAAAATTATAATGAAAATTGAAAGTCTAAATTGAATACATTAACATAAAGTTTTTAACAATAAAAAAAAAAAAATTCATTATGTTTTTTTTAAGAAAAAAAGAAAAAAAATTTAAAAATATTTATGCTAAAATCTAAAATATCTCTATTATGTTCTGCCTTTAAAATGATTGAAAAAATATCTTGAAAAGATTTTTTTTAAGTTATGTTTGTAGTTTAAAATGAAAAACCTAGAAAAAATTTTATTGTTTTTAACAATTTTGTTTGCAGTATTTAATTTAACACAACTAAATATCTATAATTTTTTGGAAGATGAAAATAAGATTGCACTTATTTGTTTTATACTTTCGCTATGTGCCTTGCTATTAATTTTAATACTAGTAATTTCAAAGAGAATTAAAGAAAGAAATAGATAATTAGATCTCAATAAATTCAATCTCCACTCCAGAATTTGTAAGGAATTCAATACCGGATTGATCTTTATATTTTTTTGAATAAACAACCCTTTTTATACCAGACTGAAAGATAAGCTTACTGCACTCTCTACATGGAGATAATGTAATATAAAGAGTTGCTCCATTAGTGGATTGAGTAGAGCCAGATACTTTAGCTATCGCATTAGCTTCAGCATGAAGCACATACCATTTTGTGTATCCCTTATCATCCTCACAAATATTTTCAAATCCAGAAGGAGTACCATTATAACCATCTGAAATAATCATTCTATCTTTTACAATTAGCGCTCCAACTTGTCTTCTTTTACAATATGAAAGCTTAGACCATTCTTCGGCCATTTTTAAATATGCAATATCATATTTTAATTGTTTATTTTTCAAGTAGTATTATTGAATCCTAAATATAAGTTAATCTAAAATTATTAATTGGTATTCTTTATATATTTGTATAAAAAAATATGTATCCAGAAGAAATCGTTAAACCATTTAAACTTGAATTAACAAATTCAGGTTTTTTAGAACTTACATCATCAGAAGACGTTAAAAACGCTCTATCTCAATCCGGAACCACATTAATTGTTGTAAATTCAGTTTGTGGATGTGCAGCAAGAAATGCTAGACCTGGAGTAATTATGTCATTATCAAATGAATCTATTCCTGATAATCTTTGTACAGTATTTGCTGGTTTTGACATTGAAGCGACTGAAGCTGTAAGAGAGGAAATGTTACCATTTCCCCCTTCATCTCCATCTATAGGTCTTTTTAAAGACGGTGAATTGGTTCATATGGTTGAAAGACATCATATCGAAGGAAGAGATGCTAATTTAATTTCTGAAAATTTAGTTCAGGCTTACAACGAATTTTGCTAACTACTTTGGCAGAGTAATAGTAAATTCTGTTCCCTTTTTGTTTTTTGATTTGTAGGAAATTTTTCCTCTGTGAGAATTTATAATGTTTTTTACAATACCAAGGCCAAGACCCATGCCTTTAGATTTGGTTGTAAACTTTGGTTCAAAGATTTTATCACGATTACTTTTTGAAACTCCAAATCCATTGTCTGATACTAAAATTTTAACGTTTTTAGAGTTTTCAGATATCTTAACTAATATTTCAGGTTCCCTATCATAAGGTATAGCCTGTATGCTGTTTTTAATCAAGTTTGTCATAACTCTTATCCACTGAGCTCTATCTAGTTTTAGAAAAATCTTATCACTTGAAGTCTCAAAAGTTATATTATTTTGCTCAAATATTTCAACAGCTTTTTTTGTAGCATCAACTATATCATTTTTTTCTAGCTGAGTTTTTGGAAGAGTAGCAAAATCTGAAAACGATGTTGCTACTTTACTCATTGTGTCAATTTGTTCAATTAATGTGTTACAGAAATCATTGATTTTATTTTTTTTCTCATTGGAGGTTATTCCACTGTTTTTTTGAAAGCTTTGTACTGTAAGTCTCATAGGTGTCAGTGGGTTTTTAATTTCATGAGCTACTTGTTTAGCCATTTCTTGCCAAGCTTGTTCTCTTTCAGTTTTTGCTAATCTCTTTGCACTATCCTCAAGGTCATCAATCATTTTATTGTAAGAATTAACTAAACTATCAATTTCTTTAGTTGCATTTTTTAGATATATTTTTTCATTCTTTTTTAACAAACCAGTTTGACCAATTTTTAACCTTATTGTCTCAATTGATCTAGTTACAAATCTTGACATAAAATAAGCTAGCACAATTGCAACAACAAGCATTATAAAATATATTTGATAAAGAGTAGAAAGAAACACGTTTAATTCACTTTCTGCAAATGATACATCTTGAAAATAAGGGAAAAAAAGAATTGCGTATTTATTTCCCAAATCGTCTTTTAAAACACTATATGAAGCCTGAAATTTTCCTACATCTGTATAATTTTCTGATGTAAATTTACCCTCTTCATTAGACACTAACATCCTTGCAAAATCATTATCCAGAGAGTAGTCATTTGATATTACATCAAGGGGTAAATAGGAATAAAATAAAGGTGTACCATCAATTTTAAATATTGAGTACTCAACACTATGAATTCTTGTTATTTCTTCAAAATCAGATTGGTAATCCCCCCAAATATCATAATTACTTGAAAGATTATATTTATTAACTAAATAGTTGATTTGCTTTTTTAATTGACTTTCTTTTCTATCTTGTCTATAGGAATTATATTGTTCAGACTCAGACCTATATTGGTAGTACGTTGATCCAAGAACAAGCAGAGTGGCGGTAAATACAAGTAAAATCATTGAGATAAATATTCTCAGTCTCAATGACATTTTATTTTTCAAAAACTTCATTTTGATTTTCTATGAAATTATTGAAAATTTTTGAAACAGCAATTGAAGAGCTTTATCAAATTACTCCTTTATTTTTTAGACTTTTAAGATATGATAGAATATCATTAACAGCATCAGTCATAGAATTGACTGATATTGTAGCACCCGATATTGCTGCAACATTTTTTCTATAAATAAATTTATCAAAGAAAGTTTTTCCAATAAATTGATTAAGCCATCTTTTACTTCCAATTTCACCTCCATAATCCTCACGATAAACAAGGATCTTAATTGATTGTATAACAAGATCTTTGTCAAATAGAACTATATAATCAAAATATTTTGTCTGGCTGGGAGCTGTTCCCAAGTAGGCGTATCCAATTTTTTCATTATTGGTCTTTATTAATAACAGTCTTTTAGATAAGAAATCTTCAAAATTTTGGTTTATAACCCTATCCAATTGATAATTTTCAATTGAAAATACTTTCTTAATTTCAATATCTGCTCTTCTATGAATTTGACTGAAAATTAAGGATGAGTTAATCAATAGAAAAACTAAAAATAATATGTTAAATTTTATTTTTTTCAAATTTTAAAAGAATATTCCAATTCCCATATTAAACTGTCCCTTTGCTTTTGATGTTTCAAGTGCAGTACTTTTTGATTGATAATCGATTTTAAAAACAGAACCTCTGGATAAATGATATGAGACACCAAATGTCCACTCTTTTCTATGTAATGCCAGGTTTTTCTTAAGCTGACCTTCAACCTCTTTGTGTTGGTTTAAATTCTCATACCTAACAAATAAGTCAAGTCTCTGTATTGCTCCCATTGGAAGCATATTATAAGCAGCTTCAAGATAATATCCACCCATCTTTGATCCTAAATCTTTGTCTCCTGCTAAATTATATTTTTCAGTATTTGAAAGAAAAGCATTTATAAATTGTGCTCTAGCAGAAAAATTATTTTTTAAATATCTGGCATCAAATCCTAACATATTTACCCCTATTTGGGATCCCATAATTGATTTATCTGATGTCTGTGTTTTTCCAGTATAATAAGATGCACCTAGTCTAAGTCCTAATAGTCCAAAATAATCTAGTCTTGCCGCAAAGTTTGCATCACTTCCTTGTGACTCAGCCCCTTTTTGTCTACCATCTCTTAGACCATTTGACCCTTTTAGCATATATGAACCATTATATGATAAAGGTCCATTCATAACATAAGCTTGATATTTCATACTTAATTCAGGGATCCTACCGGCAATACCCATTCCAATTTCTCTCCAAGTTGTTGGAACTATTTTGTTATCTAAAGTTGGTCTCTCAACTCCATTGAAGGTAGTAGACTCGTGATATTCATTAATTATACCCATTGGCACTAAAAGAAGTCCTGCTCTTATGTTGGTATTATCAGCAAGTGCATAATTTAACCAAGCTTGCTCAATGTATACTTCTTTTACATGTTCGTATTCAATTTCTGTTATAAAAGAAACTCTATCATCAAATTTATATGCAAATAGAAGAATTAGTCTTTTAACATCTAATTCAGAAGGACCCGAATCAAAATCATTATAATTAATTTCACCATAACCTCCAATTGTAAGACCGGATTGAAGATCTGCAAGATTTAGTAATTGAGATTGTGCTATATTTAGTTGTTCATCTTGCTGTTGAGAAAAAGAGATAGATGTTGCAACTATCGCAACAAACAAAATAATTTTTTGCATTAATAAATTATTTATAATGATTCTAAATAACAAATATATATAATTATTTAGAATCATTATAAATAAGTGAAAAATTTAAAAAACAGTTATACCTTCATTTGGCTGATACTGATAATTAAATGTATAGTACCTTGATTCACTTGTATATGCATCAGGGTTTTCTGGAGCATCTTTATAGTAACTTAAAATTTCCATTTTAGCATATTTACCATCATTAGTTCTAAATACTAAAATTTTTCCAGGGGTTGGAGTAATTAAATTTACAGGAGGTCCTTGATAAGTATACCAACCATTTCCTCCACCTTCTGCAATAGCATAACCAACAGAGGAATCTTGAGATAGTTGCTGAAGATTTACTTCCGTGACAGACATCATAGTTCCAGTTGCAATATATACAGCAGCATTTCCTGTTCTTACTGGCTCATCAATTGTTCCTAGTGATTCTCCACCATTAACAATTATAGACGTACCTCTAAAAGCTAAATCCCAATCAGTATCACTAGTAGTAATTTGACCAAGGGAAAAACTAAATTTAATAAATTCTCCAGATATCGGAGTAAATTGTCCAGTCCTTGGGTCAACACCTCCGCTTTGAGGGGCATACAGATTATCATATCTTTCAGATACAACATCCATAAGCTGAACTTCATTATCCTTACTACATGATGATAGGATTAATAAAAAAAGAGTTAAATAAGTAGTTGTAGTTCTCATAGGTTTAAGATTTGATTAATTAAAGTGTTATTGTAATTTTTGAGTATATAATTCTACCTGGATTATTAGGTAGATTTTCTGGATCTTTATAATTAAAAATATTATCGGAGCCCAAAGTTATTTTATAGTTATTAATTTCTTTTGAAATGGATATATCAGAAATTATGTTCGAATTAACAAATTCATCAAACTGATCTAATATGTCATTACCATTTTTATCAACTAAGCCATATCTACTTCTAAATTTTGATTTAAAATAAAATTGAAAATTATTTTTAGTTGTAAAAGTAATTTTTGAATTAATGTTATGTTTTGATCTATTAAATAGTCCAAAATAATCTTCTTTTTGGATTAAAAAAGCTGGAGAGTTTGGACTTATCCTAGCATAAACATCACCATCATTAATTCTTTTAATTGCATCGTTATCTTTAGCATCAAGAAATTGATAGCCAATTTTGAAATTTATATTATCATTTAAATTAAAAAGAGAGCTTAACTCTATACCTTGAGTATACACCTTGTTTAAATTATAATAACTAAAAATATTTTGACCATTAGTTTTAGTTGCAATTATTTTATAGTCAATTAAGTTTTTGATTTGATTTCTAAAAAAATTAATATCGAACGAAATATTTTTATCAGTTTTAATTCCAATACCAAAATTGAAACTTATTGAGGTTTCTGGCTTTAAATTTCCTTCGAATTCATTTTCTGATATGATTAAATTGGAAATTTGTCCTGTTGCTTGAAGATTATTTATTATTTCCTTTGCAGCATTAAAACCAAGTACTGAGTAACCAGAACTAGAGTTTGCAAAATTAAAATATAACTGCCTAAAATCAGGAGTTTTAAAGCCTTTACCTATTGAAATTTTTGATGAGATCTTTTCATTTAGTTGTGTTCTTATCGCAAACCTTGGACTGAACTCTGAATCATATTCACCATACTGATCATATCTTGCACCAAAAATATAATTTGTGTTCTCAAAAATGAAACCTTCATATTGAACAAAGTAATTAAACGAGTTCTGAGTTACTTTATTTTTGTAAAAATTATTTCTTTTCAATGATTCATTAGTTATACCAAAGCCAATTATTAATTTATTTTTTTTATTTATTTCAAATATTGATCTTAACTCAGATTTAAATAATGACTGATCAAAAAATGATTCCGGAGTATTGATAGAAAGCGAGCTGAAATTTTCTTCACTTTTATATCTTGTAAAATAGTTGTCTAATACAAATGATAGCCTATCGAACTTATTTAAACTAACAGAAGTATTAAAATTTGATTCATTTATAATATTATTTCCATAAATACTTTCATTTAATCTAAATTTTTGATCTTCTCTAAACATTCTAAAAGAGGAGAAAAATGATAAATCTTTAAATTCAAAATTATGGCTAAGAAATGCTGTAAGATTTTTAAATGGCTCAACAGTATTTAATATGTCTGTTTCAATAAGATCATAACCCTTACTATTGAATAAATTTAAGAAAGCATTTATATTATGTCCCTTTTCAGAGATAGCACCAATGTTTAATGAAAAATCATTAGTGTTAAAAGATGAAAATTTATAATTTGAATTTAAAGAAAATGGTTCATTTGTTTTAGCAGTTATAAGATTAACTACTCCTCCTATTGCGTCAGTTCCATAAAGACTCGAGGAACTACCTTTTATTATCTCAATTTTTTCAATATTTCCAACAGCTATTCTATCAAGATCCAGAGTTCCAGACTGTCTTCCTATAATAGGATATCCATCAACTAATAGAAGTGTATATTCGGAATCTAGACCTTGAATCTGAATTCCATTTCCACCACCAAAATCAGGAACTATGAATATTCCAATCTGATCATCTAAAATATCACTTAGTTTACTTGAACTACTCAATGAAATTTCTTCTTTAGAAATTAATTTTGCAGGAAGAGGCAGAGTAGATAATTGCCTTAAGGTCTTAGTTGCAGATACAATGACCTCATTAAGCCTTGTATCATAAACAGAGTCATTATTACTCTGAGAAAAAGAAGCTGTACATGAAATAAATGCACTTAATAATAATATAAATTTTATTTGAAAAATAACTCTTATTTAAAATGATTCTAAATTACAAATATACACCCTAAAGTTGATTGTTAAAAGTAATTAACATTTTTTTACAATTAGTTTTTCTCTCATAATTATTTTTAAGAATAAGGTAATTTGATTAAATAGTATTAAATTAATGGAATGGATGTAAGTTCAATTTTGATAGTTCTTCCTTTACTAATAATATTTTCATATTTATTTGACATTTTTGCAAGAAGAACAAAGTTTCCTTCAGTGATACTTCTAGTTTTTACAGGTATTATAGCAAGATTTATATCTTCTTATTACGGATATGACAATTTCAGGTTTTTAGACAGCCTTGTTCCTGTTCTTGGTACCATTGGATTAATACTTATAGTTCTGGAAGCTGCGCTAGAACTAGAAATCAAAAAAGAGAAAACTGAGATTATAGTTAAAGGGTTTTTAGCTGCTTTTGTAATACTTGTTGTTAATATTATTTTGGTTAGCCTATTCTTTGAAAATGTAATTGGACTTTCATATCCTAACTCAGTTATTTATGCAATTCCATTATCAATTATAAGCAGTGCTGTAGCTATTCCATCAGCGACAGGACTTATAACCAAAAACAAAGAATTTGTAGTTTATGAATCAACATTCTCTGATATTTTAGGTATTATGATTTTCTATTACTGTATAAGACAGGCAGAAAAGGCAGAACCTTTAGTTGGTGTTGAACCTATAGTAACTTTGTTTGGGCAGATAATTTTGATAATAATTATTTCAATAGCAATAACATATCTCCTTTTTCTTCTAATTCAAAGAATAGAACATCATGTTAAGTTTTTTTTAATTCTTGCACTATTAATTCTTGCTTATGAGATTGGAAAAGATTTTTTAAAACTCCCATCACTAGTCTTGATATTTATTTTTGGAATTTTTCTTTCAAATTTTACAAACCTTATTCCAAAGAGTCTAAAAAAATATATAAAAACTGATGATGTTCAAAAATCTGACTTACACGAATTTCATTTATTGACAGCTGAATCAACATTTTTAGTTAGAACCTTTTTCTTTTTGTTTTTTGGGTTCTCAATACCTTTAGAGAGTTTTGTTGAATTCGAACCATATATAATTGGCGCAACTGTTTTACTTATTATGTATGGAGTTAGGTATTTTTATTTAGCTTTTGTATTAAATGATGAAGAATCTAAACCTCTTCTATATTTTTCACCAAGGGGATTAATAACCATACTTCTATTTCTGAGTATATCTGATTATGATATTCAAAAGAGCAATATTGTTGATGAAAAAGTACTACTAGTAATTATCATTGCTTCAATGCTAATAATGATTCAAGGATCTATAAAGAGAACCAAAAAAGAAGATGAAGAATCTAATGAACCCCAACAATCTCTATCTGAAATAGTAGACTCACAAATTGAAAAGAAATGAAAAAAGTAAAAATTTTAATAATAACAATAGCAGTTTTATTTGCAGTAGTTTATTCGCTAAATCTAGAATATTTTGTAAAAGGAATTAGAATTGTATACTTAAATGGAGAATCTACAGTTTTTATAGATGATTTAAAATATTTTGATTATAAAACCATTAAATCACCAGAAGAAAAATCACCATGGAAAGAGAGT
>JAFMFH010000024.1 GCA_017856235.1 Flavobacteriaceae bacterium
AAGATCAATTGATGAGTTTAAGGAAGATCTCAATAAAATTTTGAATAAGATTAACAGTCTAAAAAAAAATAATGGCAATATCATTATTATTTCAATACCAGATTGGGGATATACTCCTTTTGGGAACTCTTATAATAGAGAGTCAATTTCATCTGAAATTAATTTATTTAATAATAATCTAATTAATTTTGCAAATTTTAATGGATTAAAGTATGTTGATGTTACAGAAATTTCCAGAAGGGCACTAAATGAAAGTAATTTATTAGCTTCTGACAATCTTCATCCAAGTGGACTTATGTACTTTGAATGGGCAAAAAAAATTTATGAAACTTGGATAGACTAGAAGAATTAGCAAAAGAATTAGATGCAAAAGATATATTAAATAAGTTCAGGAATGAATTTATATATCCAGAGGATAAGTTATATTTTGATGGTAACTCTCTTGGTCTACTTTCAAAAAAAACTAAAGAATCTCTTAAAGAAGTTATAAATAATGAATGGGGGCAACATCTTATTTCAAGTTGGAATAATTCATGGATAAACTTACCTAAAAAAGTTTCTAAAAAAGTTTCAATAATCTTAAATTCAAATGAAAATGAGATATATGTTGGAGGATCTACTTCTTTAAATCTTTATAAACTACTTTTAAGCCTAATTAAGTCTAACAACAGTATCAAAAATATCTCTACGGATAACCTTAATTTCCCTTCGGACAAATATATTTGCGAGGGTATTTGTAATGACTACAATTTAAAATTTAATCTTCTAGACTATGATAATAATAATTTACCAAATATTGATGTACTTGAACAATTCATCAAGAAAAATAATGGTATAATTGTCTTATCACTAGTTACTTACAAGTCTTCATACAGATATCCAATTAGTAAGATTAATAGGATTTGTCAAGAAAATGATAGTATTGCTATTTGGGATTTAAGTCACGCTATTGGAGCAATAGATATCGACATGAAAATCAATGAAATTGATTATGCAATAGGTTGTACCTATAAATATTTAAATGGAGGTCCAGGTTCACCTGCTTTTATATATGCTAGGAACGAAAAACAGATAGGCCTTAAATCTCCAATAAAAGGCTGGTTTAGTCATTCTGATCCATTTGATTTTTCAAAGACATATGTCCAGTCAGAGTCAATGAATAAATTCTCTAGTGGAACACCACATATAATTTCAATGTCTACTTTAGATTCTTCACTTGATGTAACTATTAATGCAACAACAAAAAAAATAGAGAATAAGTCTATAGATTTATATAACTTTTTTACTGAAATTTTTTATGATAGATTACTTAATTTAGGATTTAAAATTATAACTCCTAAAAATAAAGATGAAAGAGGTTCTCATATATCAATAGTTCATAAAGAATCCTGGAGAATCACTAAATGTCTTACAGATCCAGAATATCCAGGAGAAAAAAAGATTATAGTAGATTTTAGACCGCCAAACATAATTCGAATTGCATTAACACCTCTTTATGTCTCTTTCAATGATATATTCAGGGTTTGTATTAGACTTGTTCAAATTATTGAATCTAATGAGTATGAAAAAAAAGATGGATCAAAGGATATAGTTACTTAAAGGCTTTAGTTAATTTGACAATTTTTTTTTAACAATCTCAGCTATTATTCTTCCTTCAGCTCTCCCTAATACTTTTTTATTGACTTCTGAAATTACAGCTCCCATATCCTTTATTGAAGAAGCATTTAAATCAATTATTGAATTATTAATTATTTCATTCAATTGTGATTCACTCAGTTGTTCTGGAAGAAACTCTGAAATAATTTTTAACTGAGCAATCTCGATATTCGCTAAATCCTCTCTTTTTTGTTCATTATAAATTTTTGCACTATCATTTCTTTGCTTAACTAGCCTTTGAAGTATTTTTGTAATTTCATTCTCATCTAAAATTTTTTTTGAAGAAAACTTAGTCTTCTCTAATAAAATTGCGGACTTTATCGATCTTAATGATTCAAGTCTAAGACTATCTTTATTTTTCATTGAATCTTTAATAGACTCATTTATTTGATTCTCTATATTCATTTTAATTAATCTACGTTATCATGCAAATAAGTGTTAACATCTGGAAATTCTAATTTATTCTCTTCATTTAGAACAGTCTTTGAAAATATTTCATTACCCTTGGTATTTGAACTATTAATTTCAATACCCATTCTTTTATATGCTGGAATTTTTTCTAAATCTTCAATTGAAGAATTGTTACTTTTAAATACATAATTATATTTTTTTAAATTTTCCTTCCTAATTATATTTTCATTTTCAGAATTGGAATCTATTGGTTTTTCAAATAGATAATTATCCTCTTGATAATTTGAGATTCCATTTTTATATTCTTCTTCACCAGTTTTTATTTCATCTATATTAAGTTCATCTTCATCTTCATCAAGATCCAACTTTATGAACTCTACTCCCTCTTCTTCTTTATTTATATAAAGATTGACTTCATTAAATTCTGAAGTATCTTCTTGAAGATTGTTTTCTATGAATTCATTATTATTAATAACTTCTTTCTCTAGATTATCTGAAAATAGGCCAAAGGATATTTCATCATAATTTAATTGATCTTCATTAATAGAGTTATCTTCAGGTAAAACATGTTCAAAATCAATTATTTCAATTTCATTTACATCTATCAATTGTTCAAATGCATCAACTACTTCATAGCTAACTTCTATGTTTCTTAATATTTCATTTATTTCACTTTCAATCTTTTTTTGTTGAAGATCATGAGATTTTTTTGTATTAACTTTATCTTCTTTTAATTCTATTTCTTCATCAAAATTTTCTTCAATTATTTTATTTTCAAAAGGATGATCTTCATCAAGTGTATAAATAACTTTCTTTGTCTCTGAATTGACTAAACTCTTTTGTTTATCGTCACCAAATCCGGTAGCTATAACTGTAACAGATATATTATTTCCAAGCTCAAGATCCTCTCCAACTCCCATAATAATATTGGCATTGTTACCAGTTTCATTTTGAATATACTCATTTATCTCTCCTATTTCATCTATAGTAATCTCGTCAGATCCAGAGATAATTAATAAGAGAACATTCTTACTACCTTCTATTTTGTTATCATTAAGCAATGGAGAGTCCAATGCTTTTATAACCGCTTCATTTGCTCTATTAGATCCACTTGCTATCGAAGAACCCATTATAGCAGTTCCGCTGTTTGAAAGGACTGTTTTAGCATCTTTAAGGTCAATATTTTGAGTATAATGATGAGTAATAACTTGAGCAACTCCCTTAGCAGCTGTAGCAAGAACCTCATCGGCTTTTGAGAATCCTTCTTTAAATCCAAGATTGCCGTATACCTCCCTTAATTTGTTATTATTTATTATTATTAACGAATCCACAGATCTTTTTAATTTCTCTAAACCTTTAATAGCTTGTAACTCTCTATTTTTTCCTTCAAAATTGAATGGTATAGTAACTATTCCTACAGTCAATATATCAAATTCCTTAGCCATTTCAGCAATAATAGGTGCAGCACCAGTTCCTGTTCCTCCACCCATTCCAGCTGTTATAAATAACATTTTAGTTTGTGTTTCTAGTAAATTTTTTAATTCTTCATAACTTTCTAAAGCAGCTAATTTTCCAATTTCAGGGTTTGCTCCAGCTCCTAAACCTTCAGTAAGATTAACTCCCAACTGAATTTTATTAGGCACAGGACTTTCTTCAAGAGCTTGAGAATCAGTATTACAAACAATGAAATCAACACCTTTAATTCCTTGTCTATACATGTAGTTGACTGCATTACTTCCTCCACCTCCTACTCCCATTACTTTCATAACATTACTTTTATTTTTTGGTAAATCGAAACTAAAATTTGTGTCCATATCTATTTTATTTTTGAATTTTTGTTAATTATCGTATGTATTATCTACGTTATCTATAAATTTTTTAAAACCTTCTCCCCACTTTGCTAAAATTGTCTTTCTTTCTTGATTTACTAAATCATTTCCAGTTGAATTAGAAATATCATTAGTTAAGCTTTTAGAATTATTCTCTATTGCCTTCATTAATAGTCCAACAGCTGTAGAATAAATTGGATTGAATTCATTTGAGTCTCCAGAGAGATGTTCTCCAGGATAACCTATTCTTGTATCCATTCCAGTTATATATTCTACTAGTTGTTTTAAGTGTCTTAATTGACTACCTCCTCCAGTTAAAACAATTCCCGCAATAAGTTTCTTTTTTGAATCCTCATGACCATAATTTTTTATCTCTAAATAAGCCTGCTCAATAATCTCTACTACTCTTGCGTTAATAATTTTAGATAATGTTTTCATTGATATTTCTTTAGGATCTCTCCCTCTTATTCCTGGAATTGATACTATGTCTGAATCCTTATTTTCTCCAGGCCATGCAGATCCAAACTTTATTTTTAATTGTTCAGCTTGATTACCAATGATTGAGCATCCTTCCTTGATATCCTCAGTAATTACATTTCCACCAAAAGGTATAACTGCAGTATGTTTTATAATACCATCTTTGAAAATTGCTACATCTGTAGTTCCACCTCCAATGTCAATTAAAGCAACTCCTGCATCTTTTTCTTCAATAGAAAGAACAGCATCCGAAGAGGCTAAAGGCTCTAAGGTTATATCTCCCATCTCTAATCCTGAACTTTTAATACACTTACCAATATTTCTAATTGATGAAACCTGACCAACTACAATATGAAAATTAGCTTCTAGTCTGCTTCCATACATACCTACAGGCTCTTTTATTTCAGATTGACCATCAACCTTATAATCCTGAGGAAGAACATGGATAATTTCTTCACCTGGCAACATAACTAATTTGTATACTTGATCAATTAATTTATCTATATCGCCATTATTAATTACCTCATCAGGATTTTCTCTAGTTATATAATCACTATGTTGAAGACTTCTAATATGTTGACCTGCAATTCCAACTGCTACATCTTTTATTTCTATGCCTGATTTAGACTGTGCTTCATCTATTGCAATTTTTATTGATTGGATAGTTTGTGTAATATTATTAACCACTCCCCTATGAACTCCTAGACTTAGAGATTTTCCTACACCTAGTATCTTAATTTTATTAAACTTATTTTTTTCTCCTACCATTGCTACAATTTTTGTTGTACCAATATCAAGGCCTACTGAAAATTTATTATTCATAATTTATTTTTTAATTGCTATTAATTGGTTATTATATACCAAATCGATCTGTTTATAAGTCTCATTTTCTTTATTCTGCATATTATATAAACAGAAACCTTTTAACATTTCTAATTTTTTATTCATTTTATTGTTATCTCCAAATCTTATATCAAATTGAAAGCTTTTTAATTTCAAAAAGAGTTCATCTTCCTTAAACCATAATCTTTCTAATTCTTGATTTAAGAAGCCATCTTCCTTAAAAGCCTTAATTACATCAACTACTTTTTTTATATTATTTTTTGAGGTATCTCCTAATAATAATGGTAATCTATCATATAATTTTTTATTTCTTTTTATAATTTTTCCTGATAAATCTATATAGGAATCATTTTTTTCATAATAAGCTATAGGCTCTCTTTCAGTAATATTTATTGATAGGTTAAAATTTAAATCTCTAAATATGTGAGCTTCTTGTATAGATTCTACTTTGTTTAATTTGGACTCAATCTCATATAATTTATTTTCCCTAATAAATTCAATATTTGATTTATTTGTCATTATACTATCAATTTCTGGTTTATTATTATATTGGTTATCTAAAGTATAGTAAACAGTATAGTCAATCTTAGATTGATAATTATCATATTCTATAAATGAACTTAATAATATCATAGATGATATTAGTGATAGCATCAATACTGAAGTTATAAATCTATTCATTTGTAAATTTTTTTTTATTTAGATTAAATGTCAAATCTCCTGCTCCAAGAATTGAAATTATTTTGCAATTAGTCTGGTTAATTACATCATTGATATTAACTTTTTTAATAATTTCTTTTTTTGATACATCTATTTTATTCAATAAAACTTCTGATGTTATCCCATTAATTGGCTTTTCTCTTGCAGGATAAATGTCTAATAAGTATACCTCATGAAAACAAGAAAGAACTTTCGCAAAATCTTCCATTAAATCCCTTGTTCTAGTGTATAAATGGGGTTGAAAAATAACTGCTTTAGATCTATCTTGAAAAATAGAATCTATAGCATCAATAATTGATTTTATTTCGGTAGGATGATGAGCATAGTCATCTACAATTACCTTGTCTTTATATTTATAAATATCCATTCTACGCTCAATTCCCTGAAATTTTGATAGATATGGTAGAAATTCTTCTAAGTTGAATTCCTCAATTTGATCAATTAATGCTAAAGCTGAAATGACATTTTTTAAATTATGTTTTCCTATAACTTTAGCATAAATGTTTGAAATTAAATTATTTGGAGTTTTAAAATCAAAATTAATTCCATTAAGGTCATTTTTTATATTAATAGCAGAGTAATCTGCATCTTGATCTATTGAGAAAGAGTAATCTTTTTTAATATTAATATCCTTTTCTGCTATTACAGATTTTTTGGTTTTATCCGAGAAGATACTAAAGCTTGCAAGAATTGATTCCAGGTCATCATAAATATCCAAATGGTCTTTTTCAATAGAAGTTATTACAGAGTAATCTGGATCTAAAGCTAGAAAAGACCTGTCATACTCATCTGCTTCAACTATAACATATTCATCTCCAGTAGATAAGTAATTAGAGTCAAATCCTTTCATTATTCCTCCTACAAACGATTTAAATTTAACTTGATTAAAGTATAATAGGTGACTTAAAATAGCAGTGGTAGAAGTTTTACCATGAGTTCCAGCAACAGCTATACATTTAGAATTTGCTGATATTTGACCTAATATTTCAGATCTTTTTAAGATTTTATTTCTTTTTTTTGAAAAAAAGTCAAGAAACACATTATCATTTTTTATAGCAGGAGTATATACAACAATAACATTATCATCTAAGAAATCCTTAGGTACTAGACCTAAATCTTGTTTATCAGTAAATTGAAGTCCATCTCCAATTAACTTATCAACTAGTTTATTCGATGATCTATCATATCCAAAAACAATATTCTTAGTATCAATAAGATAATTTGCTATAGAAGACATTCCAATTCCTCCGACTCCAATAAAAAAATATTTATTATAGCTCATCTTTAAAATGTTTTTTAATTATTTCAACTATATCAATCGAAGCATGTGGAAGCCCCATTCTAGAAATATTTCTTGAAAGTTCGTTTCTTAGATTTTTATCATTGATTAGTAAATCCAGTTTATTTTTAAATATTAATTCCAAGTCCTTTTCCTCTATACAAATACATGCATCTTTTTTCTCTATTGATTTAGCATTTAAAAATTGATGATTTTCTGCTACATTTGGAGATGGTATTAAGATGGATGGTTTTCCTACAACAGCTAATTCAGATAAAGTTAATGCTCCACTTCTTGCAATAATTATGTCAGAAATCTGATATACAGAATTTATATCATCTATAAAATCAATAATCTTTTTAAAGTCAGAGTTAAAATGTTTATAATTCTCATAGTAAAGACTACCACATTGCCAAATAAGAAAAATATTTTTAGAATTTATAAACTCAATATTATCTTCAATGATTCTATTTATCCTCTCTGCACCTAAACTTCCACCTAGAATAGTTAATACCAATTTATCATCTGGAATATTATTTGTTTTTTTATAATGACTAATATTTATGTTTTTTGAAATTGATTCCCTAATTGGATTACCTGTTAAATAGATTTTATTACTTGGGAAGTATTTATCCATTTTTTCATAAGCAACGGAAATATAATCTACATATCTAGATAGGAGTTTATTTGAAATTCCTGGTAATGAGTTTTGTTCTTGAATTAAAGTTGGAACTTTAAATAGAGATGAAATAAATAGCATTGGGAAGCTAGCATATCCTCCTGTTCCAATTACAAATTTTGGTCTAAAAATTAATAGTTCAATCAAGGATTGAATTAAACTGATAATTAGCTTAAATGGTACTAAAATATTTTTAACAGAAAGTGATCTCTGAAGACCACTAATCCATAATCCTTTAATTTTAAAACCATGCTGTGGAATAATTTTCATTTCCATCTTGCCAATAGCACCTACAAATCTTATCTCAGAATTTGGAATTGATTTCATTATCATATTAGCAATAGAAATTGCAGGATAAATATGACCTCCTGTTCCTCCTCCAGATATTATAAATTTATTTTTTCTAACCAATTTTCTTTTTTTTAATTGAAGAACTAACACTTAAAATCATACCTAAGGATACACATGTCATCCAGGCTGAAGAACCTCCACTACTTATTAATGGTAAATTCTGACCTGTTACAGGAATTATTTGAGTTGCAACTGAAATATTAGTAAATGCCTGAATTAAAATCAAAATTCCTAAACCTGAAACTAGAATTTTACCAAACTTATCATCAGCTTTATGAGTTATAATAAGTATCCTAAAAAACATAAGTACATACAATAGAATAATTACAGACCCTCCTATTATTCCAAACTCCTCAACAATTATTGCAAAAATAAAATCTGAGTTACTTTGTGGTAGGTGATTTTTCATTATACTTTTTCCTGCTCCTACTCCAATTAATCCTCCATTATTAATTGCCATTTTTGCTCTTTCAATCTGATAACTAGCATCTAGATTTTGAGTAGAATTAAAATTTTCAACTCTACTAATCCATGTGTCAATCCTATTAGGGAACTGATCAGGAAAAGTTTTAGCTAAAAAATAAAAACTTGAAAGAAGTAGCATCAATATCAAAAACATTTTAACCAAATGTTTAAAAGGAAATCCTGAGATAAATAATATTAGAGTTATTGAGGAAAATATTAGAAATGCTGAAGATAAATTCGATGGAAGTATCAATAGAATATATAGAAAAACAGGAAGCCATAGTGGTAAGATTGTTTGTTTGAATTTTATTTTTTTTAAATCCACTTTTGAAAGATACCTGGCAACATAACTAATAATAATAACTGCAGCTAACGAAGAGGTTTGAAAACTAATTCCAACTATTGGTATATCTATCCATCTGCTTGCAGCAGAACCTGCAATTATCGTTCCTTTAGATAGTGTATAAGCTAAAAGCAATACTCCAATTGGCATTAGGATTATAGACATTCCTTTATATAAATTATAAGGGATTAATTTTATTGAAAACATTAAAGCGAATCCAAATATTAATACGATGAAATGTTTAATTAAATAAAATAGTGGTGAGGACCCATCTATTACATATGATAAGTACGAACTAGAGGAGAAAACTGGAAAAAAAGAGAATAACGAGAGTAATATTATAATTACTAGTAAAACTCTATCCCCAAAAACTATATTTTTTAAACTCATTTATAAATTTCTTACTGCTTGTTTAAATTGGTTTCCCCTATCTTCATAATTCTCAAATAAATCAAAACTTGCACATGCTGGAGATAGTAGAACATTATCCTTTTTTTCAGCAATTTTACTTGCAATCTTAACTGCTTCATCTATTGACTCAGTTTCTACAATTATTTCAGATATTGGCTTAAATGTCTCTAACAATTTTGTATTATCAATTCCTAAACATATTATTGCTTTCACTTTTTCTCTAACAATTGGTAATAATACAGAGTAGTCATTTCCTTTATCTACTCCTCCTGCAATCCATATAGTTGGAGAAGTCATGGAATCTAAAGCAAAATATGCTGCATTTACATTAGTTGCTTTAGAGTCATTTATGTAATTAACCCCATGTATTTTTAAAAAATTCTCTAATCTGTGAGGAAGTCCTGAAAAACCCAATAAACTTTCTCTTATTATTTCATTTTCAATTTTTAATAAATCTGAAACTGTTAATGCAGCCATAGCATTAAGCAAATTGTGTCTTCCTTTTAATGCAAGTTCTTCTGTATTTATCATAATTGTTTTTGTTTTGTTTGACAAAATATTTTTTTGATTATTTATTAAATTTTTGTTTTGATTTTCAATACCATATGAAATTCTTTTTACTCTTGACTTCTCATTATCTAATGCATCAACTAATTGTTTATCATCTGAGTTATAGATCAAATAGTCAGAGTTGTCTTGATTTGAAATAATTTTCATTTTTGCGTTTATGTATTTGCTAAAATCGAAATCGTATCTATCTAGATGATCTTCTAGTACATTAGTAATAACTGATATATCTGGTTTAAAGTCTTTAATATCATCTAATTGAAAACTACTAATCTCCAGTACATATATATCTTTATCTTCTAATAGCAACATTTTGGAGAAACTATCACCAACATTACCTGCAATCCCTACACTAAGACCTGCAGCTTTAAGTATATTGTAAATTAAATTAGTAGTTGTTGTTTTTCCATTTGTACCAGTAATACATATCTTGAATGAATTTGAGTTGGTACTTGCAAATTCAATTTCAGAGATTAAAGGAATTTCTAAGGATTTTATTTTATTAATTACATCTGAGGAATTCGATATTCCAGGACTTTTAATAATCAAATCTGAAGATTTTATTCTGTCAATAGAATGTTTATTCTCTTCATATTCAATTGAATTATCTTTAAAATGTAATTTTATATTATCATCTATATAATTAAGATCTGATACAAAAACATTATACCCTTTTTTTGAAGCTAACATTGCTGCCCCAAATCCGCTTTCTCCAGCACCAAGTATTGTCACATTTTTTATCATCTGATCTTAAGTGTTAATATTGTTAATAAGGCTAAGAAAATTCCGATTATCCAAAATCTTGAAACAATTTTACTTTCATGATATCCTGCCTTCTGATAGTGATGATGAATTGGAGACATAAGAAAAATTCTTTTGCCTATTCCTAATCTTCTTTTGGTTATTTTAAAATATGCTACTTGCAAAATGACTGAAAGAGCTTCAATTAAGAATACACCACATAGAAGAGGAATCATCAATTCTTTTCTTATTAATATTGAAATGACTGCAATTAATCCACCAACAGTAAGACTTCCAGTATCACCCATAAAAATCGAAGCTGGATATGTATTATACCAAAGAAATCCAACTAAAGAACCTAAAAGAGAAGCTATAAAGATTGTAATTTCTCCTACCCTGGGTATGTACATTATATTTAAATAATCTGAAAAAATAATATTACCAGAAGTCCAAGCAAAAACTCCAAGAGTGAAAACAATAATTGCAGAAGTTCCAGCAGAAAGTCCATCCAGACCATCTGTCAGGTTGTTAGAATTTGAAACTGCCGTAACGATAAATATTATTATTGGAATAAGAATTAACCATAACATATTTTCATTATTAAAAATAGCAATAGAAATAAGGGCATAGTCTAGCTCATTATTTTTAAAAAATGGAATAGTTGTTTTAAATGATTTTATCTCATTGGATTTGAAATTTTCAATACTGTTAATATCATTTATGGAAGAAAACTCAACTATAGTTATATCGTTACTTATTAATAACATAATTCCAACAAAAATTCCTAGAATAGTTTGTCCAGCAATTTTGAATTTTCCTTTGAGACCTTTTTTGTCTTTTCTAAATACCTTTATATAATCATCAATAAAACCAATAATTCCAAGTATAACTGTTGATATTAGTAATATTTTTATATAGATATTATCAAGATTGGACATTAATATTACTGGAATTATAGTTCCTATAATTATTATTAGTCCTCCCATTGTTGGAGTACCAGATTTTTTTTCTTCTCCTTCTAAACCTAATTTTCTAACATTTTCGCCTATTTGTCTTTTTCTTAAATACTCAATGATTCTTTTACCAAAGACAACAGATATTATTAGTGAAATAATTACCGAGACTGCTGCCCTAAATGATAAATAATTAAAGAGGCTTGCTCCTGGCAGATTATATTGAGTTTCAAAAATTTCAAATAGATAATATAACATACTTACTTATTAAAAATTTTTTTGGCTATTTTAAAATCATCAAATTTGATTATTTTATTTTTTAATATTTGATAATCTTCATGTCCCTTTCCTGCAATAAGAACTATATCTCCTTCTCCACTATTTTTTTTTGCTTCTTCAATTGCCTCTGTCCTTTCAACTTTTACAATAATTTTATTGCTATTGTAATTTGGTACTCCTGAAACTATATCTTTAATTATTGACTCTGGATTCTCTGATCTAGGGTTATCAGATGTAATAATTACTTTATAACTAAGGTCTGAACAAATCCTACCAATCATTGACCTTTTTGCTCTATCTCTATCTCCGCCGCATCCAATTACTGTTATTAAGTTTTGATTAGATTTTTTAATCTTATTAATTGTAGATAATACATTTTCAACTGCATCTGGTGTATGAGCATAATCAATTATTACAGTAACATTGTTATCTGAAAGAAATGATTGAAGTCTTCCTTGAACACTGTTAAGTTCACTGATATTAGTTAAAAGATTTAATGAATCTATTTCATAAATTTTACCAACTGAGTAAATTGCTAATACATTATAAGCATTAAACTCTCCTATAAGTTTTGTCCAGATTTCACTATTTTCAATATTTAACAACATTCCATTAAGTTGCTGTTCAACTATTCTACATGAAAAACTTGACTTAGATTTAATTGAATATGTATAAACTCTTGCTGAAGAATTTTGAGTCATAAATTCTCCATTTTTATCATCAATATTTATTAGTGCAAACGAGTTTTTATTAAGAGAATCAAAGACCTCCTTTTTTGTGTCTCTATAATCTTTAAATGTTTTATGATAGTCAATGTGATCATGGGTTAAATTTGTAAAAACAATTCCTTTAAAATCTTTACCAAAAACTCTTTTTTGTTTAATTCCATGAGATGAAACTTCAATGAAACATACCTTAATGTTCCTTTTCACCATTTGGTTAAGATGATGATTTAATAAAATAGGATCAGGAGTTGTGTTTTTTGAATTTTCAGTAAATTCTTCATATTCAATATTTATAGTTGATATTAGACCTGATTTAATCCCTTGATTATTGAAAAGCTTATACAGCAGTGAGGTTATAGTAGTTTTACCGTTAGTTCCTGTGACTCCTATTAAGTCTATTTTTGAAGAAGGGTTACCGTAAAAATTAGAAGAAATTGTATAAAGAGCTGTTTTTGAACATTTAACCTTAATAAATACAATTTTATATTTATTGATTTTTTTTGGAAGTGTTTCACATACAACTACTGATGCACCATTAATTATTGATTGATCTATATAATTGTGACCATTTAAGTCATATCCTTTAATAGCAATGAAAATATTATTTTGTTTAATCTGTCTTGAATCAAAAGAAATTCCTGAGACACTAATATTTGTATCACCATAAACTGAATCAATATTTACACCAAACAATATTTCTTTTAATTCTTTCAAAATACTACAGTAAGTTTATTCGTATTAATCTCAATCTCAATTGGAATATTATTCATAATTTTTTTTGCTACTTTTTTAAATACTGGAGCAGCTACAGTATTACCATAATAACCTTCAGATTTTTTTGGTTTATGAATGACAACAATTGAAGAATACTTAGGATCATCTGCAGGAAAATAACCAACAAAACTTGATATATATTCAGTTTCATTTTTAGTGTAATCAACTTGAGCTGTTCCTGTTTTACCAGCAATTTTTAAGTCTTTATCATATATGTTATTTGCGGTTCCCCATGGTTTTTCAACAACATTTAGCAACATATTCTTAACTGATTTTAGTGTTTCTATTGAAGAAATTGAGGGCATAATAATCTCTCTATCTATTTGATAAATTGGTTTTTCTCCAATTGATCCAATACTATTTATGAATCTTGGTTTAACCATTTCTCCATTATTAGCTACAGCATTATAGAAAGTAAGTTGTTGCAAAGGTGTTAAACTAACACCATAACCAAAAGCCATCCATGGAAGAGATATTCCATTCCAAGTATCATCTGATGGATGAGGAATCTTTGGCTCACCTTCACCTTGAATATCAACTCCAATTTTTCTATCAATTTTCATATTAATAAGCCTATCAACAATCCTTTCAGGATTATCTTTATAATTATCGTATATAAGCTTAACTATCCCAGTATTAGATGATACTTCAAATGCTCTTGCAGCTGTAATCTTTCCATAACCCTTTCTATTTGAATCTTTTACTTCGTATTTATTATAAAACTTTAGGATACCATTTTCTGTATCAACTGAATCAGTAGGTTTAATCAACCCGTCCTCTAAAGCAGCAATCATAGTCATTAGTTTGAATGTAGATCCTGGCTCGTGACTTTCTCCCACAGCATAATTTAATCTTTCATAATATTTACCATCTTGGTTAACTCCAAGATTAGATATAGCTTTAATTTTACCTGATTTGGTTTCCATTACAATCATTGTTCCATGATCGGCTTCAAAATTTTCTAACTGATATAGTAGTTCATGGTGAACGATATCCTGTATTTCAGTATCTATTGTTGTGTGAATATCATATCCTTGAACAGGATCCCTCTCATAAAAAGAAGTCATTGGCTTCCATTGTCCATCAGCAATTTTTTGCATTAGTCTTAATCCACTTTTACCAGATAGAAACTCAGAGTAAGCTCCTTCTAAACCAACTCTAATGTAATTTCCAGATCTATCAACTTTTTCATATCCAATAGTTCTTTCAGCTACCTTACCTAGATGACTTTGTCTTGAATGATTCTCATTAATTATCAATCCTCCTTTATATAAACCTTGATTAAAAATTGGAAAAGATTTAATAAGATTTACATCTGAAATGGACAGGTCTCTTCCAATTAATAAATATCTATTATTGTTAACTCTAGCCTTATTTAAATAATCTTTGAAATAGTTTTTTTCTTTATTGAAGAAATCTGATAGACTAGCTGACAAGTCATCTAAACCTGAATTATAGAGATTTTGACTTGGAATTTTAGAATCCCATCTTAACTCGTACTTAGTAATAGTTGAAACTATTAAATCACCATTTTCAGAATAGATATTTCCTCTTGAAGGCTCTACTTCAACATTTTTAATAGTTTCTATTGATAAGGAGGTATTTTGCTCGTATGTATTTTGTAAGTAGAATATCTTTCCAATAACAAAAAAAGAAAACAAAAGAAATAAGAAGAACACTATGTTCATTCTATTAATAATTCTTTTATCAGATTTTATCATTCTAGTCTCTTATTATAATTTTTACTGGTGGATTGTTAGAAGGATATAAACCTTGTTTATTCAATTTAGAAGCTACCTTAGACTCCATTTTCACATTCATTAAGTCTACTTTAGTTGACACTGATATATTATTTAAGCTATTTACCTCTTTATTTAACTCAGATATTTTAAAGACCTTTTGATCAGCACTGTGACTACTGTAAATAGTCATGAGAATTAAAAACGAAATAAACATTAACATTCTCCAGTTTTTTCTAGAGTCTTTACCTGCTAGGAAATCAATATTTATAAACGATAGAAAATTTTTCATATTTTTTCAGCAATTCTTAGCTTAGCACTTCTTGATCTATTATTTTTATTTAATTCATCAACAGATGGAGTAATAATCTTGCCTATTTTCTTAAAGTGAACGTTTTTATTACCATAAATATCACTTTCTTCATGTTGATTAAAACTTCCATTTTGAATGTATCTTTTTACTAACCTGTCTTCTAGAGAATGATATGAAATACAGACAAGTCTTCCTCCTTTATTTAAGAATTTTGATGAACCCTCAAGCAACTTTTTTATTACTGCGAGCTCATCATTAACTTCAATTCTTATAGCTTGAAAAATTTTAGCTAGAAACTTGTTACTGTCCTTTTTGGGTGATATTGGCTTTAATATTTTTATTAGATCACCTGTTGTAACGATTTTTTGCTTGGACCTTTGACTAATAATAATTTGTGAGACTTTTTTATAACTTTTAAGCTCACCAAAATTTTTGAATATATAATTTAAGTCATCACTACTATACTTATTTAATATATGTTTTGCATTTTTTTTTTGATTTTTATTCATTCTCATATCAAGATCTGAGTCAAATCTTATAGAAAAGCCTCTCATTTGAGTATCAATTTGATGTGATGAAATTCCAAAATCAGCAAGAAGGCCATCTATTTTATTAATTTGTAGGTATCTAAGGTGATTAGTTAAATATTTAAAGTTTGATTTTATAAGCTTTAAACGGCTATCATCAATTTGATTTTCTATTGCATCTGTATCTTGATCAAATGCTATAACTTTTCCAGATGAGTTAAGATGATTTAAAATTTCTTTAGTATGACCTCCTCCCCCAAAAGTTGCATCAACATATACACCATTAGGCAAAATATTTAGCCCTTCTATAGACTCTTTCAATAATACAGGAATATGATATTTGTTATTCATCTTTATCACCCATTACTTCTTCTGCTAAACTTCCGAAATCAAATTTTGCATCATCAATAGCGTTTTCGTAATATGATTTGTCCCATATTTCAAGAATATTTACTGCAGACGATACAACTATTTCTTTTTTAATTTTTGCATGATTTATTAAATCCTTTGGGATTAAAATTCTTCCTGAAATATCAATATCAATCTGTCTAACACCTGCTGTAAATCTTCGAATAAAATCTATATTTTTCTTATTAAATCTATTAAGCTTATTTATACTACCCATTAACTCATCCCACTCTTTTAATGGATAGAGCTCGAGACAATGGTTAAAAACAGCTCTTTTTATTACAAAACCATTTTTAAGTTTATCAGAAAGTTGTTTTTTGAGAGACATAGGAAGCATAATTCTTCCTTTATCATCTGCCTTACATTCATATGTGCCAACAAAGTGTTGCATTAATTGATTGATTTACTCAAATATAAAATTTATTTACCACTTTTTACCACTTTTTACCACTTTGTTAATAAAAAAAAATTTTTTCATCCATTATTCTGATTTACAATGAGTTACGATGTATAAAAAATAGGTTATTCTTTATGTATATATTTGTGCTAAAATCTTTGAGTCTGTGCACAAAATATGATTTAACTAAAGTCTTAAATACTCACTATTTATGGAGAAATATTTAATTAACGAAGGCGGCTTTAACTATATTGAAGATGGTGAAGGAAGACCAATAATAATATTACATGGTCTTATGGGAGGTTTGAGTAATTTTAAAGGAGTATATGATTATTTTCCTAGTCATAAACATAAAGTTATAATTCCTGAACTTCCTATTGATTCTACACCCATTTTAAAAACAAATGTTGCAACTTTCTCCAAGTTTGTTTTTGAGTTTATTAAATTTAAAAAATTAAAAAATGTAGTCTTGTTGGGTAATTCATTAGGAGGCCATGTAGCATTATTATTTGCAAGAGATTATCCGGAGCTTATAAGCGGTTTAATAATAACTGGTAGCTCTGGATTATACGAAAAGTCAATGATTGGTGATGGATATCCTAAAAGAGGTAATTATGAATATATAAAAACTAAAACTGAAGAGGTTTTTTATGATCCAAAAATAGCAACAAAAGAAATTGTCGATGAAGTTTTTGAAAGTGTTAATGATAGAGGAAAATTAGTTAAAACTTTATCTCTTGCTAAAAGTGCAATAAGGCATAATATGGCTCAAGATCTTCCTAAAAT
>JAFMFH010000025.1 GCA_017856235.1 Flavobacteriaceae bacterium
AAAAGAAAATCTTCCACTAAACTATGGAGAGTTTAAAACACCTATTGGAGAAATTGAAATTCTTGAAGAAGGAGATGATTTAACAATAGTTTCATATGGTTCAACTTTGAATATAGTTCATAAAGTTGCTAAAGAAATAAAAGAATTAAATATTAACTGTGAGTTAATTGATATCCAAAGCCTAATTCCTTTTGATATATCTAAAAATATTATAAAGAGTATTCAAAAAACTAATAGGCTTATGATTATTGATGAAGATGTTCCAGGGGGGGCATCTAGCTATATACTTCAAGAACTTATAAAAAATCAAAATTGCTATCAATTTTTGGATAGCGAGCCTAAATTATTAACTGCGAAAGAGCATAGACCACCCTATGGTTCAGATGGAGATTATATCAGCAAACCATCATTTGAGGATATTTTTGATGAAATTTATAATATTATGAATGAGTCAGATCCAAATAAATTTAAAAAACTGGTTTAATTATTTAGCTCGTAGAACCTAGCTATTTCAATTAATGATGATATTTCACTAAACTTTAATCTATTTTTTGAGGAAAAGCTCTTTATAAGATTAGACTTATTAAATGCATTTAAAATAGATTTTTTAGAAAGCTTAACAAATGATGGTTTTGATTCATTAAGCGAAATATAGTATTCTATTTCATCTGTATATTTTGGTGGGTGAGCTATATCAAGAGAATTTACAGATTCCTTTCCTTTAAGAAATTTTTTTCTTTCTTTTTTGTAAATATTTACTCTAGGACCTTTATAAATTGGATTAAGATAACCTTCTGTGTTTTCTTTGTTAGAGTCAATATAAGACATGAAGATAAATTCCTTATCGTCAAAATATGATATAATATCAAAGTCTTTTATTGCAACCTTAATTGATTCAGAACTATTAGAATTATCAATTAACTCTATTTCATCATTAAATGCATTATATCTTAATTTAGTTTTTATATCTATTTCTTTATCTAAATGAACAATATTACCTTCTTTAAACTTTGGCTCAAAGTATATAGACCCTTCAACCTGATTATCAATTGGTTTAGCTAGCTTAAGTCTACCTAAATCACGAAATGCTCTTTGTGTATTTTCATTCCAAACTCTTTGATCAGACTGAAAGTTTTGTGAAAAAATAAAGTATGGTAGTAAAAATAAAAAGTAGGATAGGAAAGATTTCATAAAACAAAATTATAATTATTATTTGTAAATTTATAATATGAGAATTAGTGTATTGACAATTTTATTGATTTTATCTTCATTTTCACTAAGTGCTCAAGATAATTTAGGTAGAGCAGGTCAACAATTAAATTCTTTAAGAGGAAAAATATCTGGTGTCTCAATAACTAATACAGCTCACACTTCTGGAGCTGCTTCAAGTATAAATGTTCGTGGTATGTCTTCTTTAATGTTATCTAACCAACCACTAATTATTGTTGATGGAGTTGAGTTCAATTCAAGTGTTTCAAATATTTCAAGCGATTATTGGGATGGCATTTCTTCAACAAGTAGGCTAATTGATATCGATCCAAATACAATTCTTAAAGTAGAGGTTTTAAAAGGTCTTAGTCAAACTATGATTTATGGAGAAAAAGGTAGAAACGGTGTTGTTTTGATTATTACTAAAAACGGAAAAAAGTCTAATCCAGAATAATTTTAAACCTTTACAAAAAAAGTATTTTACTCAATGTAATTTATATAATAAGTACAAATAAAAGGGGCATAATTTCCTCATTGATTTTTAAAAATTTTGTATATCAAATCATTTAAAATACCTTCAGTGTTGGTTGCATCAAAATCGATTCCTTTTGACCTCTTATCTGCTTCAAGCAAGTAACCAAAAATCTTAGAAATTCTTTTCATAGGATAAATTGATGATGCAATTCTATATTCCTCAATAAAGTATGGATTTATTCCTAATACTTTTGGAGCGTCTTTTTTATTTTCAATTGAATGATACGTAAATAGCTTATTAAAAAAAGAATAAACTGTTCCAATAATAACCGGTAATGGATATTTTTTAGTGTTTTTAGACATGTAGGAGATTAGCTCCTGCGATTTTTTAAAATTATTTTTTCCTATTTCTTTAGTTAACTCAAAAAAATTATAGTCCTTACTGAATCCGATTATTTTTTGAACTTCTTCTGGCATTATTATCTCTTCGTTATTTGAGTTAAGTTTTAACTTTTCAAGCTCATTATCAATTTGAGATAGATCATTTCCAACAAAATCTGATATAATTTTTATAGAACTAGGGTGAAGATTAAGAGATTTTTCTTTAGATTCTTTCTCAATCCACTGATATACTTTACTATCATATAGTTTCTTAGACTCAAAAACAATTCCATTTTTTAAACATGTTTTATATATCTTTTTTCTTTTATCTAAAGTTCCATTAAATGATAGTACTAAAATAGACTTTGCATCGTAGTTTTCTATATATGAAAGTAAAAGAGAATGATCATTTGAGAGGTTATTAGAGTTTTTAACAACCACTAGATTAAACTCACCTACTAGAGGATATCTTTTAAGAAAATCTACAATCTCATTTTCTTGATTTTCATTTGATTTTTTAGCATAAATCTTTTTAAAATCAAAATCAATTGCATCTTCACCAATTGTTTTATTGGTAATTGATTGAATTATTTTATCAGAATAATAACTTTCATCACCATGAATCAAATATATTGGTGAAAGTTTGCCATTATTTATTTCATTAATTAATTTGTGAAATTCTGACATTGTATGAAAAAACTTAATTTTCCTTCTTTTGAATTTAAAATTAAAAAAGAAAATAACAATAATCTCATATTTGATGAAATAAGAAAGAAATGGCTTTTATTAAATCCTGAGGAATGGGTTAGACAGAATTTTATTCATTTTATAATATCCAAAAACTATCCAAAATCTTTAATTAATTGTGAAAAATCATTTTACATTAACAACGTATTAAAAAGATATGATATAGTTGTATATGACAATAAAGGTGATGTGAAAATTCTAGTAGAGTGTAAATCACCAAATATCAAAATTAAGAAAGAACATTTTGATCAAGTGATGAGATATAATATTAAATTACGTAGTGAAATAATCATAGTTACAAATGGAATAACTCACTTTTATTTTAAATTTAATAATGAGACTAAAGAATATCAACAAGAAACAGATTTAACTTTATACAAAAGATGAAAATTGCTATAGCTATACTTAACTGGAATGGTTTAAGTCTTCTAAAAAATCATTTAAAAGTAGTTATTGAGAAATCCAATGATTCAAGTATTTATATTATTGATAATAATTCTACTGATAATTCAGTAGAGTTTTTAAGAAAAAACTTTCCTGAAGTTCAAATAATTAAATTAAAGGAAAACTTTGGTTTTGCTGAGGGCTATAATCTTGGATTAAAACAAATAAAAGAGGAGATAGTATGTATCATGAATAATGATGTTGAAGTTTCTGATAATTGGCTTGAACCAATTAAGAAAAAATTTATTGAAAAACCTAATTCAATTGTACAACCAACAATAATGAACTTTAACAAAAAAGAATATTTTGAATATGCAGGTGCATCTGGAGGATTTATAGATAAGTTTGGATACCCTTACTGTAGAGGTAGAATTTTTTACACTTTAGAAAAAAATATAAATCAGTACTCTGATGGTAAAATATTTTGGGCTTCAGGAGCTTGTATGTTTATTCCAAAAAGAATATTTTATGAATTAGGAGGATTTGACATAAGTTTTTTTGCACATATGGAAGAAATAGATTTATGTTGGAGAGGATTTAATAAAGGAATTGAATGCTTCTCATCTACTAGTTCAGTTGTATACCACGTTGGAGCAGCAACTATAAAAGAAAAAGCTAATAAAAATTACTTAAATTACAGGAATTCATTAATGATGCTAACTAAGAATCTTCCTTTGAATTCGCTATTATATGTTCTATTAATTAGATTTATTTTAGATATGATTTCAGCTATCAGATACTTACTATTAGCGCGAATAGATCTTTCGCTATCAATTGTTAAGGCTCATTTAAGCTATTTTAAAAAAGCTAATATGATTCTAAGGAATAGAGATAAATCTCTAAAAAAAGAAAACTATTACGGAATACAAAGTATTGTATATAATTACTTCATTCTAGGAAAGAAAAATTTCTTTAGTCTCTAATACAATAATTTAGCATAAAAATATTAAGTTTGTATCTGACTAATTAATAACCAATACATTTTGATATGAAAAATAACATTTTTATTGTAGGAGTTCTAGGTTTACTACTAACTTCATGTGTATCTCAAAAGAAATACTCAGACTTAGAAAGCCTTCAGCAAAACACAAAAGAATTATTGGATAGTGCTACTGCAAAGCTTAATGCTGCAGAAACTCAACTTTCAGCATCATCTGAGAGATTATCTGCATTATCAGAACAAAACAAATTTTTAAGAGCTAATAATCAAGATTTAATTGACAATATTGGAAATTTAACTACTCTTACTCAAAAAGGAGCAGAAAATCTTGAAAGATCTCTTGAAAGTATTAAAGAAAAAGATTTAATAATTACAAGAATGCAGGATGCAGTTACCAAGAGAGACTCTGTAACTCTAGCACTTGTTCAAAGCTTTAAGAGTTCACTTGGAACCCTTAGCGATGATGATATTGAAATCAACGTTGAAAAAGGAGTAGTCTATGTATCTATTTCAGATAAACTACTTTTCAACAGCGGAAGCTTTACAGTAACAACTAGAGCTAAAAAAGTTTTAGAAAAAATTGCTAAAGTAATTAGTGATAAGCCAGAACTTGAATTTATGGTAGAAGGTCATACAGACAATATGCTAATTGATCAAGAAAGAGCAGCTGAAACTATTCCTGGAGTTCTCGACAACTGGGATCTTTCTGTAAAAAGAGCAACTTCTGTTGTAAGAATTTTACAAAATGATTACGGTGTTGATCCAACAAAACTAGTTGCTGCTGGTAGAAGTTTTTATATGCCTATAGCTGACAATGACTCTTCTGTGTCAAGAGCTGCTAATAGAAGGACCAGGATAATTGTTCTTCCTAAACTTGATCAGTTCACAAAACTTATTGAAGAGGGAATGACTATGGATGTTCCTTCTACAGCACCAAGTAATACAATTAGTTCAGATAACAAACCTGACTAATATCATTATTGATTAGTTACAAAAAGCGTGATATTATTCACGCTTTTTTTTTATAATTTATTTAGCTTAGCAAATCTTAGTAATAGATTTTTTTCACCAAATTTTAAAAAATTAACAACAGCTCTAGCATCATTGTTAGTTCCTTCTATTTTGACTATTTTACCATTTCCAAATTTCTCATGAGAAACTTTATCCCCTTCAGAATAATTTATATCAAATGAGTTACTATTTGAGGACGATGATGGAATTCTTTTTAAGTTACCTTTTGGTTTAAAAATTATCTTTTTCTTAGAGAAGTCTTTAACTATTGGTTTAAATTCAACTTGTTTTGTAATATTGACAAAATTTTTATCAATCTCATTTATGAATCTACTTTCTTCACAGTAAATAAGTTTTCCCCATCTATATCTAGAATTAGCATAAGATAAATACAGATTCTGTTTTGCCCTAGTTATTCCAACATAAAACAACCTTCTTTCTTCCTCTAATTCTGATCGTGTATTATAACTTAAAGCAGATGGAAATAGATCTTCTTCAAGTCCAACTATAAAAACATGCTTAAATTCAAGACCTTTTGACAAATGAAGTGTCATCAAGGAGATATATTCTTCAGCATTCTGTTCGATATCAAAGTCTGTTGAGAGTGAGACATTTGAGAGAAACTCTGAAAGTTTATCATTAGAGTCAACTATCTCTTTTTGGTCATCAATAAAATCTCTTATACCATTTAATAATTCTTGAACATTTTCAACCCTTGATATTCCTTCAGGAGATTCATCTTTTTTTAGCTCATCAATAATTTTGACTTTATTAATTAATTCTTTTGTTAAATCAAATGCATTTAATTTTTGATTTTCAATTTTTAAAACCTCAATTAGATCAATAAAATGTTGAAGTTTTAACGAAACTGAAGATGAAAAAGAAATATTTAATTCTTTATGTTTTTTAATAGTGTCATAAAGGCTTAGATTATTTTTTTGAGCAGCAATAATTATTTTATTAATTGTAACTAAACCAATACCTCTAACTGGATAATTTATTACTCTCTTTAAACTTTCTTCATCATTACTATTTATAATTAATCTTAAATATGCAAGAATATCCTTTATTTCTTTTCTATTGTAGAATGAAACACCACCAAATATTCTATATGGTATTTTATTTAGTCTTAATGAATCTTCAAGAGGTCTAGATTGTGCATTTGTTCTATATAGTATTGCGATATCTGACAAATTAGATTCATTTATAGTTTGTATTTTTTGACAAATGGACCTAGCCTCAGAAATATCTGATTGATTTGAAGAAATTTGAACTTTATCCCCAAAATCATTTTCTGTCCATACTTCTTTATCAATTTTATTTTTATTATGATCAATAACTGAATTGGCAGCGTTTACAATATTTTTTGTAGATCTGTAATTTTGTTCAAGCCTAAAGATCTCGACATCTTCATAATCATTTCTAAAATTTATGATATTATTAATATTTGCTCCTCTAAATGAATATATACTTTGAGCATCGTCTCCAACAACACAAATATTTTGATATTTATCAGATAAAGATTTTACTATAAGATATTGTGAGTTATTTGTGTCTTGATACTCATCTACAAGAATATATTTAAATTTTTCCTGATACTTTGCTAAGACTTCAGGATGATTATTTAATAATTCATTAGTTTTCATTAGCAAATCATCAAAGTCCATTGAATTGGATTTGATCAATCTATCATTATATTCTTTATAAATATTTCCTGTCTCAGGTTTTCTTGACAGATTATCAGACTCAACTAATTCATTATTAGAAAAATACCCATTAACTGTTATAAAGTTATTTTTAAGAGTTGAGATTCTATTTCTAATTGATTTTGATCTATAAACATCCTTGTCTAAGTTCATTTCTTTAATGATAGATGAAATAAGTCTTTCTGAATCTTGAGTATCGTATATAGTAAAATCAGAGGTAAAGCCAATTTTGTGAGCCTCAAATCTTAATATTTTAGCAAAAACGGAATGAAAGGTTCCCATCCATATACTCTTTGAGTCACTTTCACCAATCATTGATGAAATTCTAAGCTTCATTTCACGAGCAGCTTTATTAGTAAATGTAAGTGCTAAAATTTCAAATGGATCAACACCATTGTTGACAAGGTGAACTATTTTATATGTTAAAACTCTTGTTTTACCTGATCCAGCTCCCGCAATTACCATTGATGGACCATCCGTCTTCAAAACTGCGCTCAATTGAGCATCATTAAGATCATTTAGATAAGATTTGTTATCTTCTAACATTATTATAAATTTAACTAATTAATGAATTTTAATTACCCTATAATCATTAATTAAATCAATAGTTATGAAAAAATTATCATTAATTATATTCATTTTGATTTTTCAATTTAGTTTTTCTCAATCTCTTGAAGAACAAATTCAAAATATTGAGCAAAAAGTAATTTCATGGAGGCATGATTTTCACAAACATCCTGAGCTCTCAAATAGAGAGTTAAGAACATCTGAAGTAATAGCAAACCATCTAGAATCACTTGGCATATTAGTTACAAGAAATGTTGGAGTTAATGGATTGATTGGTGTACTAGAAGGAAATAGAAAAGGTAAAGTGGTTGGGTTAAGAGCAGATATGGATGCACTTCCAATTACAGAAAAAAACTATCTTCCTTTTATGTCAATAAATGATGGAATTATGCATGCTTGTGGACATGATAGTCACATGGCTATTTTAATGGGAGCTGCAGAGATATTATCTAAGAATAGAGATTTTGAAGGTACTGTAAAATTTATTTTTCAAGGAGCCGAGGAAGGACCTCCTCCGGGAGAAGAAGGTGGTGCAAGAATGATGATTAAAGAGGGTGTTTTAAAAAATCCAAATGTAGATGCAATTTTTGGTCTTCATATTGCAGCCCAATTACCAATGAATAGAGTTTACTACAAGCCAAGAGGCTTTTATGCATCTTCATCAAGATTTACAATTAAAGTAATTGGTATTCAAGCTCATGGAGGAACACCCTGGCTTGCAGTTGATCCTATTATAATTACTGCTCAGATAATTAATTCCATTCAAACTATTATATCAAGAGAATCTGAATTAACAAAAGAACCAGCAGTTATTTCATTTGGAAAAGTTGAAGGTGGAAATAGATTTAATATTATTCCTAATGAAGTGAATTTAGTTGGAACTATTAGATCATTAGATTATGGAATGAGAGATTACATAAAAAAAAGAATTATTGAACTTTCAGAAGGAATTGCTGAATCATATGGAGGGAAAGCTATAGTTGAAATTGATGATGGTGCTGACATTACATACAATGATCCTGAAATTATGGATAGAATGCTTCCATCTCTAAGAAAATCTGCCGGTAACGAAAATGTAATACTTAGTAACGCTAAAACGCTTGCAGAAGATTTTGCATATTACTTAAACGAAATTCCTGGATTTTTGTTTGAGTTAGGTGGTTATAATACAAATGAAAAAAGAGAAGCTCCTGCTCATCATACACCTGAATTTTTTATAGATGATAGTTCAATGCTTCTTGGAGTTAAAGTAATGACAAATTTAGCATTAGACTTTTTAAAAAGTGAATAATGATTTTTTAAATCAATCTGTTGAATTTATTAAAGGTGTTGGTCCTTTAAGATCAAAACTTCTTAATGATGAATTAAATATTAAAACTGTAAAGGACTTAATAGACTTCTACCCTTTCAGATATATAGACAGAATGAGTTTTTTTAAAATCAATCAACTTCCCGTTAATAACTCAGAGGTTCAGATTATTGGTAAAATAAAATCAATACAAAAAACTAAAGTTAGATATAGAGATAGGCTTAATTGTGAATTTTATGATGAAACAGGTAAGATTGACTTAATTTGGTACAGAGGATTTAGTTGGGTTGAAGAATCATTAAAAGTTGGCAAGGAATATGTAGTTTACGGTAAACTAAACTGGTATGGAAATAAAGTCTCCATTGCTCACCCAGAAATAAAGACAAAAGAAAGTTTTGAAAGAAATATTCCCAGAAGACTTCATGGGATATATTCATCAACTGAAAAATTAATAGCTGAAGGAGTAACACAAAAATACTTTGTTAAGATAATTTTTAATCTTTTAAATTCTATCCAAAGTCATATAAAAGAAAATCTATCAGCTTCGATATTAAAAGAGTATAACCTTATTGATAGATATCAAGCTCTTATAAACATTCACTTACCTGAATCACAAGAATTATTATCAAAGTCAATAAGAAGAGTAAAATTTGAAGAGCTTTTTTTTAATCAAATAGGTTTTCAGTTAACTAAGAACGATAGAATAATAAAGCTTAACGGATTTAAATTTGAAAAGGTTGGTAATAATTTAAATGACTTTTACAATAAATCATTGCCTTTTGAATTAACTAAAGATCAAAAGAAAGTTATAAAAGAAATTAGAAATGATTTTAGGGATGGAAAACAGATGAATAGATTACTTCAAGGTGATGTTGGCTCAGGAAAAACAATTGTCTCTTTAATGGTCATGTTAATAGCTATTGACAATGGTTATCAGTCCTGTATTCTTGCACCAACTGAAATTCTTGCTAACCAACATTATAATTCAATTAGAGAACTTACAAGGAATCTAAATGTGGAAATTGAGCTGTTAACTGGTTCAACAAAATCTAGGGATAGGACAAGAATACATAGAAATTTAAAATCAGGAAAAATTAATATTCTCATAGGTACTCATGCAATATTGGAAGATATTGTTCAATTTAATAATCTCGGGCTAAGCGTTATTGATGAACAGCACAGATTTGGGGTTGCTCAAAGAGCAAAACTTTGGAAAAAAAATAATCCTGCTCCTCATATTCTAGTTATGACTGCTACTCCAATTCCAAGAACTCTAGCAATGAGCATTTACGGAGATCTTGATATTTCTACAATCAAAGAGCTACCTCCTGGAAGAATTGAAACTAAAACTGTTCATAAATATGATAAAAACAGACTCAGTGTTTTTAGTTTTCTAAAAAAAGAAATAAAAAAAGGGAGGCAAGTATATCTTGTATATCCTCTGATTAATGAATCTGAGAAATTAGATTACAAAGATCTTATGGATGGGTATAATAGCATTGTTAGAGAATTTCCTAGACCTGAATATCAAGTTAGTATTGTTCACGGTAAAATGAATTCAAAAGATAAGGACTACGAAATGAGTAGATTTATAAAAAAAGAAACTCAGATTCTAGTTTCAACTACTGTAATTGAAGTTGGTGTTAATGTACCAAATGCATCAGTTATGGTTATTGAAAGCGCAGAAAGGTTTGGATTATCTCAGCTTCATCAGCTAAGAGGAAGGGTTGGAAGAGGAAATGATGAGAGTTATTGCATTTTAATGACTAAAGACAAATTATCTGAAGATTCAAAGATTAGAATTGATACAATGGTTAAAGTAAGTGATGGATTTAAACTTGCAGAAGTTGATCTTAAACTGAGAGGTCCAGGAGATTTACTAGGGACTAAACAAAGTGGAGCTTTAAAATTTAAGTTAGCAGATATAATTTATGATTTTGATATCTTAAATGAGGCAAAAAGTTGTGCAGAGAAAATACTCACTAAAGATCCCAAATTGATTGACAAGGAAAATTTACCCATTAGATATGAAATATCTACTTCTTCAAATTCAAAAAATTTATGGAGATATATAAGCTGATTAAGTATATTTGTTTATCAAACTAACCTAGTGAAAATATCAATTAATTGGCTTAAAGACTATCTCGAAACTGATCATACTCCAGAGGAGATATCTGAGATACTTACTAATTTAGGATTAGAAGTTGAAAAAATATCAGATTTCGAATCTATAAAAGGTGGTTTAAAAGGCGTTGTTGCAGGGAAGGTGTTAGAGTGTGGCAAACATCCTAATGCTGAAAGGCTTAAAGTTACTTCAATAGATATTGGTAGTAATGAATTCCTTGAAATTGTTTGTGGAGCACCAAATATAGAAAAAGGACAAATTGTTCCTGTTGCTAAAGTTGGCTCAAAAATATACACTAATGAAGGTATAGAAATAAAAATAAAAAAATCCAAAATAAGAGGCGTTGTAAGCAATGGTATGGTGTGTGCTGAAGATGAGATTGGATTGGGTGACTCACATGAAGGTATAATGGTTTTAGAAAAAAATGTTAAACCCGGCACACCAATCAGTGACTTGTTTAATATACAATCAGATAAAATTTTGGAAATCGGACTTACCCCAAACAGATGTGATGCAATGTCTCATTATGGTGTAGCAAGAGATCTTAAAGCATTTCTAGACTATAAAAAAATTAAATCTAATTTAAGTTTACCGTCAATTAACTCATTTAGTTCAGTTAATATTGATAAGGAGATAACTGTAAATATTGAAGATAAAGAAAAATGTCCCTTTTATTCTGGTTTGGTAATAAAGAATATAAATGTTGAATCTTCTCCTCAAGAAATTCAAAATAAACTTAAGTCAATAGGTCTTAAACCAATTAATAGCATTGTTGATATTACAAATTATGTAATGCATGAAATTGGTCAACCTCTTCATGCTTTTGATCTTGATAAAATTGAAAATATAACAGTTAAATCACTAAAATCAGGAACAAAATTTAAAACTCTAGATGAAAGGGAAATAAAACTTAACAATGAGGATCTAATGATATGCTCTAATAGCGAGCCTCTTTGTATTGCAGGAATTTATGGAGGGATTGATTCTGGTGTTAGTAAGTCTACAAATAGCTTATTTCTTGAGTCAGCAATTTTTAACTCTGTTACAATAAGAAAATCATCAAAAAGACATCAACTTTTTACAGATGCTTCATACAGGTATGAAAGAGGGGTTGATCCAAATAAAGTTATTTATGCTTTAAAAAGAGCCGCTCTATTAATAAAAGAAATTAATCCAGAATGTCATATTTCAGAAATAATTGTTGAAGACAATTTAAAAAAAGAAATCAAAGATATTTATTTAAGATATAATAGAATTGAAAAGATTTCAGGACAAATTATTGATAAAGAAATAGTTACACAAATCCTAACTTCTCTTGATTTTGAGATAAAAGGACATAGTAATGATGGAATTAATTTGGTTGCACCTGAGTACAGACATGATGTCTTTAGAGAAATTGATGTTATAGAGGAAATACTAAGAGTTTTTGGGTTTGATAACATTGATATAGATAATAAAATATCAATGAGTATTCCGAATAATTCTTATAATAAAAATTTTAAAATTGAAACGATTATTAGTAATCAATTAGTTGGTATTGGATTTAATGAAATAATTAATAATTCGATATGCTCACCAACAACTAATAAAAAATTTAATGAGAATTCAGTAGAATTATTAAATCCCCAAGGGATTGAACTTTCAAACTTGCGTCAATCATTAATTCCTAATTCATTAGAAACTATCAATCATAATATAAATAGACAAAATAAAGATTTAAAATTATTTGAAATTGGTAATGTATATTCAACTATTGATAATGAATTCAATGAAACAAGAAAAATGTTAATATCAGTAACTGGAAGTGTATTTGATGAAAATTGGATGACAAAATATCAAGAAAATAACTTCTTTTATTTGAAAGGAGTCGTCGAAAAAATATTTATGACTTTAAACATAGAGAATATTAAATATGAAGTTAGTGAAGATGAATTATACAATTATAAATTAAATATTTTAAAAGGAAAGCTAAAAATTGGATCCATTGGTGAGGTTAACTCAAATTTCGCTCATGACTTCTCTTTAGATCAAAAGATTAATATCTGTACTTTAAATTTAGATTTATTAAGACCTTCCTTACAAAAAATTAAATATCAGGAAATATCAAAATTTCCATCTTCAAGGAGAGATCTTTCAATGATACTTGATGAGAATGTTTCCTTTGATGATATTAAGAATTTAGCCTTTAAAGAAGAGAATAAAATCTTAAAAGAAATCAATTTATTTGATGAGTATAAGGATAAGAAAATCGGAAAAGATAAAAAATCATTTGCCATTAGTTTTACTTTTAACGACTCTAAAAAAACACTTACAGACAATGTTATTGACAAGATAATGACAAGATTGTCAGAAAAAATAAAATCAGATTTTGGAGCTGTAATTCGGGATAAATAACTAATTATAAAGCTTCTGTCTTGCGGCTAGCACCTTATCATCATTAATATATTCACTAAACGGCAGGTAGCTATCAATTACTCCATTAGGAGTGATTTCTATTATTCTATTTGAAACTGATTCAGCAAATGCTCTATCATTCGAGCTAAGGAGAACAGTGCCCTTAAAATTAATAAGAGAATTATTAAATGCAGTTATTGACTCAAGATCAAGGTGGTTTGTTGGCTCATCAATGAGTAAAACATTTGGTTTACCCATCATTATTTTTGATAACATACATCTAACTTTTTCACCTCCAGATAAAACATTACAAGATTTTAAAGCTTCGTCTCCACTAAATAACATCCTTCCAAGAAAACTCCTAATGAATAATTCTTCCCTTTCTTCATCATTATTAGCCCATTGTCTTAACCAGTCAACTAAAGAAATGTTTTTATCAAAAAAAGAATGATTATCCATTGGGAGATAACCAAAAGAAGTTGTTACACCCCAATTGAAAGAACCTTCTGTAGGATTGATAGATCCTGAAATACAATCATAGAATAAATTAACAGATCTTGAATTTTTTGAAAGAATCAAAACCTTTTCACCTTTATTAAGATTAAAGCTTATGTCTTTAAAATATGTCTCACCATCATTTTCATATGATAATGATTTTAGTTCAAGAATTTGATCACCAGCATCTCTTTCTTGCTCAAAAATAATTGCAGGATATCTTCTTGAAGAGGGTTTTATTTCCTCAATATTTAATTTTTCAATCATTTTCTTTCTTGCAGTGGCTTGTTTAGACTTTGCAACATTGGCAGAGAACCTAGAAATAAATTCTTGAAGTTCTTTTTTCTTTTCTTCTGCTTTTTTATTTTGCTGCTGCTTTTGTCTAGCCGCTAACTCACTTGACTGTTGCCAAAAAGTATAATTACCAGAGTAGTGATTAATCTTGCTAAAGTCTATATCTGATATATGTGTACAAACTGTATCTAGAAAAAATCTATCATGAGACACTACAATAACTGTATTCTCAAATTCATTAATAAAATTTACTAACCACTCTACAGTTGCATAATCTAGATCATTTGTTGGCTCATCCATAATCAACACATCAGGATTACCAAAAAGACACTGAGCTAGAAGAACTTTAACTTTCACTTTCTGATCAATATCGTTCATAGATATATTATGTATTTCTTCAGAGATTCCAAGATTTGAAAGAAGAAAAGCAGCATCAGCATCTGCATTCCACCCATTCATTTCCTCAAAGGAAACCTGAAGTTCCCCTACTCTGTCAGCATCTTTATCAGAAAAATCTTCTTTTGCATAAATTGAATCAATTTCACTTTTTAATTCAAATAATTTTTGATTACCTAGAATTACAGTTTCAATAACTGTTTTATCATCATACCTGTTATGATTTTGTTCTAATACAGATAATCTTTTACCAGGTTCTAAAAAAACAGATCCTGTATTAGGTTCTAGATCTTTTGATAAAATTTTTAAAAAAGTAGATTTTCCAGCACCATTAGCGCCAATAATACCATAACAATTTCCAGGAGAAAAAGTTATATTTACTTCATCAAAAAGGATTCTTTTTCCGAATTGCAACGATAAGTTAGAAACTGATAACATAAATATGCGCAAAAATAGTAAGTTGAGAATTTCTAAACTAATATTATCTATTATAATTTTTATCTTTTATTCATGTAAAAACAGTAATTCAACAAATGATTTTTTTCTTGGAGGAGAGATAATTAATCCTTCGTCTAATTATGTTAATTTCTATTACAACAACATCAAAATAGATTCTTTAGAACTTGATTCAGAAAATAAGTTTTTTAAAAAAATTGAAGATATTAAACCTGGTATTTATAGAATTGAACACTTGCCTGAAAATCAATACATAATAATTGAGAATGGAGACAGCTTATGGATAAGAGTTAATATAGAAGACTTTAAAGAATCAATAACATTTAGTGGAAAAGGTTCTTCAAAAAATAACTTTTTAGTTGACATATCTAATATGGATGATTATGAAAATGAATATCTATCAAGATATTATGGAGAAGAGAGTAATGTTTTTAAAAACAAAATAGACTCCTTGATGAATGAGAAACTCAGAATTTGGAATTTGTTTAATAAAACTGTAGATCAAAAAAAATTATCTAAAAGTATCACTGAATCTAGTATAAAGTATAATTATTTTAATAAGCTAGAAAGGTATGCACTTATTAGGGGCTCAAATTGGACAAAAAATAAAAGAGAATCATATTATCAGTATAGAGATGAAATTGACTTAAATAATTCTGATCTATCTCTTTTTGAACCGTATATAACGTATTTAATGAATTATTTTAATGAAAAGACATTAGATAGCGGTAAGATTTATTTTTATGAAAAAAATAATACAGATTTTAATGTTAAAAAACTACTAATTATTGACTCTCAAATAAGTGACCCATATCTAAAGAACAATTTAGCAAGAGCAACTGCTATAGAAGAAATTTTAAATTATAAAAACAATGAATTTCATGATGAGTTTATTGACTACTACAAATATGTAAATACATCTGAAAAATATCTAGATGAAATTACAAAGTTATATGTTGATATAAATAAAATGCAAAAAGGTAATCTCTTACCAGATGTTGAAATAATTAATTTTGAGGGAAGCACAACCTCAAGTAACACAGAATTTAAAGGTCAGAAAACATTTATTTACTTCTGGTCTCAAACTCAAATGAATCACTACAGGAGAACTATTCGAAGAGTTGAGGAACTTAAAACACTATATCCAGATTACAGATTCGTTGGAATATGTATTCAGCCATATACAGATATGGTTAGTCAAGCACAGAACATTTTAAATCTTGATTTAAGAAACCAATATTCGTTTGAAAATTTTGAGAAGTCAAGTAAAAGCTGGGTTTTGACTTTTTTAAATAAGACAATAATTATTGATGAAAAATCAAATATTATTGATGGCTTTAGTAATCTTTTTACTAAAGATATTGAAGAAACTTTAGATTTAAATTAGTTTCCTTTCTTATGATCACTAAGAAACTTCTCTAAACCTATATCAGTTAGAGGGTGTTTTAAAAGTCCCTTGATAGCAGATAGAGGACTAGTTATTACATCAGCACCAATTTTAGCACAATCAATTATATGCATTGTATGTCTTATTGAAGCTGCAAGAATCTCTGTTTCATATGCATAGTTATCATAGATATCTCTAATATCACTAATTAAGTCTAGGCCATCAGTAGAAATATCATCAAGCCTTCCTATGAAGGGAGACACATATGTAGCTCCTGCTTTTGCAGCTAATAAAGCTTGTCCTGATGAAAAAATAAGAGTACAATTTGTTTTAAGTCCTTTATCGCTAAAGTATCTAATAGCTTTTACTCCTTCTTCAATCATAGGGACCTTAATTACTATTTGTTTATGAAGTGATGCAAGCTCCTCACCTTCTTTTACAATTCCATTATAATCAACAGATATTACTTCAGCAGACACATCTCCATCTACTATATCACAAATTTTTAGATAATGATCAATAATGTTTTTTTGACCAGTAATACCTTCTTTTGCCATTAATGAAGGGTTTGTTGTTACTCCATCAAGTATTCCAAGAGATTGGGCTTCTTTTATTTGGTCTAGGTTTGCTGTATCAATAAAAAATTTCATAATTCTTAGCTATATAGTTTCATTATTATTTTTTGAAAAAGCTTATCTGGTAATAAACTTTTCAGTGTAATTTTCTTTTCGAGAAATCCGCCCACAATGTAGTTAATTTTTGGTTTCTTTTTTTTAATAATTTTCAACACTAAGTTGGCAACTTCAATCGGGTCTCT
>JAFMFH010000048.1 GCA_017856235.1 Flavobacteriaceae bacterium
GACTTACTAAGATCATCCGTATATGAATAATTTACGTTAAATGCTAAAGGAAATGTCCAGGCTGATATGTCATAAAATAAGCTATCCTTAAATTCAGTCTGAGTGTAAAACATAGCATTTATTAGTGTCCTTTTTGGTTGATTCAATGGAATTACAAAACTATTATCTTTTGTGAATTTTTTTCCATTTAAAACAACATCTTCAGAGATTCTATTAAACTTGATTTTATGGCTATTTAATAAATCTGCAAGATGATAAACTGTAGACTCATCTTTTAGCTTTCCAAAAACTATATTATCACTTGGTTTTGGATTCAATTTAATCTGATCATCATAGAAGTCTTTCATATAATTTAAAAGCTTGATTCTCATGTTTTTTGCAGCCTCAAGTGTAGAGAAAGCAGCAGTCAATTGATTTCTAATAGTGAAAGGAAAAGTCAATATTCCATTAACACTTTCTTGAATATGTCCTCTTGAACTCCCCTGTTCAAAAAGAATTCCTATACCTCCATTCGCATCAGGATAAGTGGAGGCTTTACCGAAAAAGAAATCATCATAATCTTCTTCAGAATAATATAGTGAACCAATAGAATTTAGTGCTTTTTCATGGTATGTTCCTATCTCTCTTGTAAGAGCTTGATTTAGATCAGATATAAGAGGATTCTTTCTCTCAGGAACACCAGGTTGAAAGAAAAATGATGAATTTGTTCCCATCTCGTGATGATCAGTCAAAATATTGGGTAACCACTCAGTAAATGTTTTTATTTTAGCTTTAGTTTCAACTAGCTGATTTGGTAACATATCTCTATTTAGATCAAACCAATAATGATTTGTCCTTCCTCTTGGCCAATATTGATTATATTCTCTGTCATTTGGGTCTGGAGTTAAACTTTGGTTTTTGTTGCTGTTAGCCCATTGAGAAAAACGCTGAAGACCATCAGGATTAAAACTTGGATCCAGAAGAATTATGGTATTATCAAGTAACTCTATAGTTTCTTGAGAATTACTGGCTAATAAATGATACATTAAAGGTAAGCTTGCATTTGAACCACTAGGTTCATCGCCATGTACAGAGAATCCCTGATATACAACAATGGGCATATTAGAAACATCAAGATCTTTATTTTTGGAATTTGAAAGTTTTAAATGTTGTTTTCTTATCTCCTCTAATCTTAAATGATTTGACTCGCTGGTAATTATCATCAACCATGACGTTCTATTTTCATATGATTTACCTCGGTTAACTAGCTTAACTCTATCAGATACTTTTGAAACCTCCTGAACATAATGACTTAATTTATCATGGCTTATGTGGAGTTCTCCAACCTCATGTCCGATAATGCTTTGAGGAGTAGGAATAGATTTATTGTATTCATTTAAATCTCCAAGATAATATTCAAGTCCAACCTGAGCATTTAAAAAAAGGGAAGGAATAAAAAGTAATAAGAGTTTTTTCATAATGGTTTTTTAATTACTGATCGTCATTTTCAAAGTCAACATCAGCAAAGTCTTTTTCTTCATTCGTATTCTCAGACTCAGATGATTCTTCTTTTTCTTTTTTTGAATCAAAGTTTTTATCATGTTTTTCACTGATTACTTCAGCACCTTTTTTATCTAATATAAATTCACATGTTTCTTTAATTGAATTATTAAATTCATCAAAATCTTCTTTGTATAAATAGATTTTATGCTTTTTAAAGTAGAACGTTCCATCTTCATTAGTAAATTTTTTACTCTCAGTTATTGTTAAATAATAATCTCCAGCCTTGGTTTCTCTTACATCAAAAAAATAAGTTCTTCTTCCAGCTCTTAATGCCTTTGAGAAAATTTCTTCAGCATTGTACTCATTTTGATTTTCCATAATATAATTTTTCTCAAATATAATCAAATCTACTAAGTAATCTCACTGTTTTGCTTATAGTATAACTCCTTATAATAACCATCAGTTTTTATAAGGTTTTTGTGAATGCCTTCCTGAATAATCTTGCCATTTTCAAGAACAATAATTTTATCTGCATGCTTAATGCATGAGACTCTGTGACTTGCTATTATAACTGACTTATTCTTGAAATTATTTTTTAAGTTGTTGATTACCCTCTCCTCTGTATCGGTGTCTAGTGACGAAAAGCAATCATCAAATAGATAAAGTGCTGAATCTTTAATAAATGATCTTGCAATTGAAATTCTTTGAATTTGACCACCTGATAATGTTACACCTCTCTCACCAAGTATTGTTTGATATCCGTTTTCAAATTTGGTGATCTCTTTATCGATCTCAGATAGCTTTGCAGCTTTTTTAACGTCTCTTTCTATTGCATTTGGATTACCAAATTGAATATTTTTATATATGCTTTCTGAAAACAAAAAATTGTTTTGTGGAACATAGCTAAAAAGTTCTCTTAAATTATTAATCTTAAATAACTTAATATCAATTTTATCATATAATATTGACCCCTCATTTGGATCATATACTCTACAAAGAAGATCTAATAGGGTAGTCTTTCCAGAACCAACTTTTCCTACTATTCCAAGTGTTTTTCCTTTTTCAATTTTTAGGTTAAGAGAATTAAAAACTTTTATCCCGGTTTGAGGGTAAGTAAAAGTAACATCCTTAAATTCAATATTTTTTGACTTTTTATCTTTTAAGCTATAATTACCATCATCTAATGAAGATTTTGAGTCTAAAAATTCATTGATTCTTTTTTGAGATGCTTCTGCTTGCTTAACTATTGATGTGACCCATCCTACAAGTGTAACTGGCCATGTTAACATGTTTACATAAATTATGAACTCTGCTATTACTCCAATTTCTATATTCCCATTAATAAATTCTATGCCGCCAATATATATTACAATTAAATTACTTAGTCCAATTAAAAAAAGGATGATTGGAAAAAACCAAGCTTGAATTTTGGCAAGGCTTAAATTATTTTTAAAGCTATTAAATGCATATTTATCAAACTTATTGAAAATTATATCCTGAATATTATATGACTTTAGTACAGATATTCCACTAAAACTTTCTTGAGAATATGTAGATAATTCAGATAAACTCTCTTGAACTTTTGTGCTTTTTATATTTATAAGATTACTTACTTTATAAATAAAAATTGATAAAATTGGAAGAGGTATTAGGCTAAAAATAGTAAGTTTAGGTGCAACACTAAACATGTAAGTAATTATCACAAAAAAAAGAACTATTGCATTAGCACCATACATTAATACAGGCCCATAGTACATTCTTACTTTACTTACATCTTCACTTATTCTGTTCATTAGATCACCTGTTCTGTTTCTCTTATAAAATATCTGATCTAAAGATTGATAATGGGCAAAAACTTCATTTTTAACATCATATTCTATATATCTTGATACATTAATGATTGTCTGTCTCATTAAAAAAGTAAAGAAACCTGATATTAGGGAAGCGGCTATTATTAGAATAATATTTGTTAGAAGAGCTTCTCTTAATATAATTGATGATGTTGTATTGAGATTTAGATAGTTTTCTATTGTTGTCAAAGAGTCACCAACTAGTCTTGGCGTAACTAAAGAAAATAATCTTGCAATTATTGTAATAAATAATCCGATAAGTAGTTTGACTCTATACTTAAATAAGAATTTATTTAATCTTTTAAGTTCTTTCATACAACCTAACAAATATAATCTTTATAACTACTAATAATTTTATTATACATTTTAATTGTTTAATTTTGAGTTAGTTCTTTATTAAATGCTAAACAGAAGACATATTCGTACAATAGTCGTTCAATCAATTTATTCAAATTCATTTGAATTAATTGAAAATGATAAATTAAAGAACTACATAAACGAAACTTCATCTTCGACATTAGATCTCTTTTACAACTTAGTTGATTATTTAAAAGAAATTAATCTATTTTTCAACAATATAAAGTCTAAGAAATTTTCCTATCCATTTGTAACTGAGAATCCGTATTTCTTCTTCTTTACTAAGCTTAATTCAATATCTTTTAAGAGAAAACAGATTATAGATTGGAATCTAAATCATAATTATATTATAGAAATTAGGGATCAAATAATTGAATTAAATAATGAATTTTTAGAATCAAAAAAGAATAATAACAAGTTAAGATTAAAATTTTTTATTAGATGTTACTCAGAAATAATTTTAAATTCAAATCTTTTCTATGAATTTATTGAGGATCAAAATATTAACTGGGTA
>JAFMFH010000049.1 GCA_017856235.1 Flavobacteriaceae bacterium
TTTTAAATAGTCTAATATAGGTTTTAGTAAATTAAAAAAATCACTTGTAACTTTATTATTATCATAAAAAATATGTGTCATTTGATAATCTTTTGTATTTTCAGGAGGAACTATTTGATTGATGAAATATGGAAAATAAAAACCACTAAAAATAGATTCAATATAATCAGCATCTTCTTTTTTTATAATATTATCTTTTACAATCATCTAAACGGATATCCTAAAGCCCATACCACTAAACTATAACGAAGTCCATCAGTTACAGGTTTTACCTGATGTAACACATAAGAGGGAAATACAATTATAGAACCTTTTGGTAATATATCTTTTACACTTTCAATCTTCGTTTTTTCATTTTGAAAATACTTAAACATTAATTCTCCTCCTTTATAATCACTAGGATTAGACAATGTAATAACTGCTGATAATTTCCTGGATTTACCTCTCCAATTTATATTTTTATGGTTTATATCAAAAGGTTTGGAAAAATCATCAGTATGCCAACCATAATGTTGATTTAATTTGTATTTAGTAAATTGTACACTTTCCAAATAATCAAAATGATAATTCCAACCAGCTTGTTCGTTTGCCATATTTAAAAACGGTCTTATCTCTTTATAAATCCATTCCTGATCCAACCAAGACACATTAGAATTTCTTTTCTTTTTTAATTGCTTTTCTTCTTTTTTATTTAATTCTTTATCTTCAAATCCTCCTGTTTTAGCTAAAAGTTCATTTTGTGAATTACCATATTTAATAACTTCATTACAAAATAAATTTGAAAAAGCATTTTTAAAATAATAATATGTATTATATGGGTTCATTATCTATAAAATTTATATTTATAACCATTCTTCTATCTTCATCGGTTTGTCTTATAGCATAATGTTTTATTAAGCCATCAAATATTAATAACCTATTTTCAATACATTTAATTTTTTTGTTTTCATCTAAAATAGTCATACCATTGTTAGTGTTTATATAAAATATAGCTGTAGTATGTGAAAAAGGATGGTCTGTATGATTTTTACTTTTAGAAGCAGTGCCTATATTAATCAACAAATTTGCCATAATTCTAATAAGAGTAATAGGTTTTAATTTTTGTAAAATTGGATTTATAACTTGATTTGAATATGGAGAATTAAAATTATTATCTTTATAAAATATATGATTAAAATAACTAGCATCGTTTTTTGTTTGTTCATTATTATAAAACCAAGGAAAATAAGTTGAATTAAAAATATCTTTTATAATATTAAATTCCTTATCTTCTAAAAAATTATCAATAATATTGTAATTCAACATAAGAATCTTTATCTCCTACTTTACCTACAGGAAAAAAATTACAGGCAATAGAGTATCTTGTTTTGTTTGTTAGGTTAGGTTTAATTTCGTGGAATACGTCTGATGGAAATATAACTAATTTATTTTTTTTAGGTTTAATTTCAAAATAGTTACAATTGTTAACATTCCATTCTGTAGGATTACAAAATAAATTATTTAATTGATGGTTATTAAATACTATTGAAGATGATTCTTCAAAATAATAAACAGCACTAAACATACAGTTAGAGTGTGCGTGGCTTTTACCAGATGTTTTAGGTTTAAATTTAGCAATCCAAGAAGACGGTATTATAAAATCATTTGCTATTTTATATATTTCTGTTTTATATTGATAGAAACAATTTAGTATTTGTTTTTTAAGTTCAAATAATTCTGGCTTATTTAATATTTCATTACTTTGAGATTGCTCTGATTGTAAATATTCGTGGTTAATATGATACTTTTCTTTTTTGATTATATCAGATATTTTCTTTGTATCAATATCTAAATAAAATATACCTATATGTTTAGCAAACAAACTAATTGTATTCATTTTATAATATAACTTTCAATCTATTTATTATTAAAAAAATTTAATAATTATTCTGTAGTCAAATCCCAAGTTGAATTTGTGTTATTCCAGATATAATAATTGTTATTTTCATCTCTGGCTGACCATCTTAAATTAGACTCTTCCCATAATGGACCACTTAACAAAGGATCATTATTTAAAAGCGTGCTGTTAGCAGGCATAGTTGTAGGTGCTTCCCAATCATCATTAGAATTTAAAGTCCAAGATGAATAAGGTTGAACACATATAAATTTATCTTTTGTAGAATCATAATAATGGTGATCTTTTCCAGGATATTGTTTTCTAGCATTACCATTATAAGAACATTGTTTCCAATAAGTGTTAGGATATGTTCCACCAAATTGTTCTAATAAAATTGGATCGTTTGGTATATTATTTTGTACCCAAGTTTCAGCTTCAGCAGAATATTCTCCACCATTAGCATTTACATCATCATTAGAAATAACAACTGTTCTAATTACAATATTATCTGATTGTTTTATTTCAGCAAAATGTGCCATATTATTTCCACAAACTTTCTTTTTTATAAGAAAAAACTTCTTTTAATTTCCAAACTCCACTTGCAACAAAAGGACCTGCACCTGGTTCATTTACTATAACTACACCAGAACCTCCAGCTTTACCATCTCTACCTGGACCAGCCCATTCATTTCCACCACCGCCACCTGTGTTGGCAGTTCCAGCAGTTGCATTTCCGTGTGGTCCACTAGGTCCAACATCTCCATTTCCACCACCACCTAAACCACCTGATCCTAAATTCAAGTCATATGTTGGAGGTTGATTAGTTGAAGATGGACTAACAGGGTCATTATTTGAAGTATAGTTACTCCCTCCTGAACCTCCACCAGCATAATAAGTTGCAGTTCCTGTAATATCTGATTGTTTTCCTACTCCACCATTCATTTGTGTATATGAACCGCCAGTGCCTCCGAAACCAGCACCACCACCTCCTCCACCAGAGGCGAATTGAAAAGTACCTCCAGCAAAACCCTCTGGAACAGGAGAGTATGAACCTGTGTTACCAGAACCTCCATAAGCAGCACCTGGATTAGAACCACAACCACCACCAGAGCCACCAGCATTACCAGAACCTGTTATAGCACCTCCTCCTCCACCACCTGATGCGGCTATTGGAGAAGTAGCACCAAAATTTGATGGAGAACCATCTGTACCTGGTGAACTAGGAGAACCATTAGTACCAGCACCTCCGCCACCAACAGTTATTGGAACAGGCGAACCTGGAAAAGGGTGTCCTGAAATATCTCTAAAACCTCCAGCACCTCCACCAGAGCCTCCACCTCCTCCTCCGCCGCCTCCAGCGACTACTAAAACTCTACCAGATGATAGTGTTGGTACAAAAGTTCCAGGTGAGTTGAAAGTTGTAATTTTATCGCCTAAAGTAGGATCATTAACCGCACCAATTAATCCGCCATTTGCCATTGTTAATTATTCTCCTTTTAAATTTTAAGCGTCATCAATTATTTCATAAGAAATCATACAAACAAGATCATTGTCAGCACTTGCACCACCCTCTATCGAGTCTCCTTCTTCTAAATAAAAAGAATTATTTTTATCTATAAGAGTTAAAGTTGCATCTGCTGGTACTGCTATTGTACTTGCAATAGCCCTTGTATTTGATTGGTCGTTATAAGCTATTGTTACATTTGCTGAATTAGTACCATCAACGTTAGCAATCATTATTGAATTAATTTTATAAATTTTGTCTGAAGCTGCTGTAATTAAAGTTGTTGTCAATGTTGTATTTAAGGCAAAAGTATCTGTTTTGCCTAGAATTGATGTTACATTTACTATATTAGGGTTTGCCATTTTTTGTTCCTTTTATATTATTTATCTAACCAAAAACTAAACTCATAGCAATAGATTTTCCTGTTGAAGCTACTGTTGTATCAACCTTATCTTTTGTAACAGCATTATTTTCAATTTTCGCTGTTGTAATTGAAGTGTCAGCTAATTTAGCAGTTGTAATTGAACCTGAAGCTAAATCATCAGCACTTATTGTTAAGTCTGTTATTGCTCTCGAATTTATTTTACTTAAAGCCATAGTTGTTTTCTCTCTTATTATTTATACTATTTATTCATCTGAATCCGTTGAAGGATTATAATTTCTACCATCATTAAACGTTGTTATTGTTGTTGTAAACCCAAAATCGTCATTTGCATCGGCGCTTGTAGGGTTTGGAGTAATTGTAATTCTTTCTTCTCTTGTTGAAACTGGCG
>JAFMFH010000050.1 GCA_017856235.1 Flavobacteriaceae bacterium
CCATACGTAAATACATATATAATAAGAAATATTCAAAAAATTGATCTACAAAATCCTAACTCATTTCCTCTTCCTTCTCTTTTTGATTTTCAAGATGAAATAAAATTTGGTAGAGAATTATTTGAAAAAATTATTGAAAATTATGATGATCTAAAATCTATTATTGAAGGTAGAACTCCTAATTGGGATTCTGATAGAATTACCCAAATTGATTATGTAATTTTAATCACTTCTATTGCAGAGTTAATTTATTTTTCATCAATTCCTACTAAAGTTTCAATCAATGAATATATTGAAATAGCAAAGGAATTTTCAACTCCAGAATCAGGAAAATTTGTTAATGGTGTCCTTGATAACATAGTTAAAGATCTATTAAAGCAAGGGTTGATTGTTAAGACAGGCAGAGGTTTGATAACATAATTTTACTAATTTTGAAAAAAAATAATTAATTATGGAATCACAGTTTCCTTATCTTCTTTTAATAGCATTAGTCTTTTTATTTTTTATAATAATACCATCAATAAGAAGAAATAGCAAAGAAAAAAAGTTTTTAAATAACCTAAAAAAAGGTGATAGAATTATTACAAAATCAGGCGTTCATGCCAGAATTAATGAATTTGATTCTAAAGCTAATACATGTATTATAGAGACTATGGCTGGAAAACTTAAAATTGAAAAATCAGCTATTTCACTAGAGTTATCATCTAACATTAAAGATTAATGTATAGTGTAATAAGAAAAATTCTTTTCCTTTTTGATGCTGAATTAATACATGAATTTTCCGTCTACTCAATTAAAACTTTTAATAAAATACCTTTAATTGATAATCTCATAAAAAAGTTTTTCTGTATAAGTGACAAAAGGCTTGAGAGAAATATTTTAGGTTTAAAATTTAAAAATCCTGTTGGTTTAGCCGCAGGATTTGATAAAAACGCTGAGTGTTACAATGAATTTTCTAATTTTGGATTTGGCTTTATAGAAATAGGAACAGTCACCCCAATGCCTCAGCCAGGCAATCCAAAAAAAAGAATATTTAGACTAGCTGAAGATAAATCATTAATTAATAGACTTGGTTTTAATAATAAAGGATTATCAGAGGTAGTTGATAATTTAAAGAAACAAAGAAAAATAATTATTGGAGCAAATATTGGTAAAAATTATTTTACTCAAAATAATGATGCTCATAGCGATTATTTAAAATGTCTATCTGAGCTTAATGAATTCGTTGACTATTTTGCAATTAATATTAGCTCTCCTAATACTAAAGGCTTAAGAGATTTACACGATAAAAATCTTTTAAAACCATTCTTAGAAAAACTAGTTAAATTCAATGATAAACAAATTAATAAAAGACCTTTGCTTCTAAAAATTTCCCCTGATCTAAATGAGCAACAAATAGGAGACATAGTTGTTTTAATAAAAGATCTAAATTTAGATGGTATTATTGCTACAAATACTACAGTTTCTAGAGATGGTGCTACTTCTAAACATAAAACCCAGGAAGGTGGCATGAGTGGTAAATTGCTAACAAATAAGAGTAATACTATAATCCAATATTTGAGAAAAAGCTTGGGCGATAATTTTCCAATTATTGGAGTTGGAGGCATAATGAATGCTAATGATGCTATTGAGAGATTAAACTCAGGAGCAGATCTAATTCAACTATATACTGGCTTTATCTTCAAAGGACCTTCATTAATAAAAGAAATTAACAAGGCAATAATTAATCAAAGTAACTAAAGCTTTCATCAGCTTTAATATTCTTCAAAGTCTCGTAAATTAATTTAATAACGTTCTCAACATCATCTTTTTGAACCATTTCAACAGTAGTATGCATATATCTTAATGGTAATGATATTAGTGCTGAAGGAACCCCTCCATTACTGTATGCAAATGCATCTGTGTCTGTCCCTGTATATCTTGATGAAGCTGCTCTTTGAAATGGTATTTTATTTTTTTCAGCTGTATTTATAATTTTTTCTCTAAGATTATTTTGAACTGCAGGTGCATAAGAAATTACAGGTCCTTTACCAATTTTAACATCTCCTTCTTTCTTTGCATCAATCATTGGAGTAGAGGTGTCATGAGTCACATCAGTTATTATTGCAACATTTGGCTTTAGTGTATTTGTTATCATCTCTGCACCTCTTAAACCTATTTCCTCTTGAACAGAGTTAGTAACATATAGACAGAATGGAAGTTTATCTTTATTTTCTTTAAGTAATCTAGCTACCTCTGCAATCATAAACCCACCAGCCCTATTATCAATTGCTCTACAAATAAATTTATCCTTATTTATCACTTGAAATGAATCGGGATAAGTTATTACACATCCAACATGCACTCCCATCTTTTCAACTTCTTTTTTATCTTTCGCTCCAATATCAATAAAGATATTATCAAGTTTTGGGGGTGTTTCTTTAGAATAATCCCTAACATGAATAGCAGGCCATCCAAAAACTCCCTTTACAATTCCTTTTTTAGTGTGAATATTAACCCATTTAGATGGAGCAATCTGATGATCACTACCACCATTCCTAATTACATATATCAAACCATTATCAGTAATGTAATTAACGTACCACGAAATTTCATCTGAGTGTCCCTCTATAACTACTTTAAATTTTTTATCAGGGTTTATTACTCCAACTGCTGTTCCATAGATGTCAGTAATAAAATCATCTACATATGGTTTTAGATATTTCATCCATATTTTTTGACCATTACTCTCATATCCAGTTGGCGCAGCATTGTTTAGATATTCTTCAAGAAATTTTAATGATTTTGAGTTAAGTATTTTCATAATTTTTTTAAAAATCAAAATTAACAATTATTACTTAACATCTTATTAAATTTGTAAAATGAAATACTATTTATTTCTTCTATTTATCTTTTTTACAAATACTTTAATTAGTCAAGATGATATTGAAGAATTAGATTTTCTTTTTCCAGGAGATTCCATACCTACAAACTCATTCATGCTTGACGAAGTAACAGTATTTCAACCTTTAAAATTTAATAATGATGAGGAAATTAAAAGATATGTAATACTAAGATATAGGGTTAAAAAAGTTTATCCATATGCAAAACTTGCATCAGAAAGAATGAATAGAATTGATTCTAGAGTTGACTCAATCAATTCCAAAAGAAAGAAAAGACTTTATTTGAAAAAACTCGAAAAGTTTGTTTATGACGAATTTTCTGATGAACTAAGAAAATTATCAAGATCTCAAGGAAGAATTTTAGTTAAACTCTTAAATCGACAAACAGGGTTGACTGCACATAAAATTGTTTCTGAATATAGAAATAAGTTTAGAGCTCTTTTATATAATACTGCTGCGTCTTTTTATTCTATTTCATTAAAAGATGAGTACGAGCCATTTGATGATTATGAAGACTACTTAATAGAGGATATACTTCAAAGGTCATTCTCTGATGGTTCATTAGAAAAACAAGATTATGCTCTAGATTTCGATTTGGATAGTCTATATGAGTTTTGGAAAGATTAAAAATAGTCTTAAAAAAGTGTTGATAAATAATATAAAACATTGACATTTAGCACTTAAAGATTTCATAAATTTATCGTTCAAAAAAAAAGTAAAATAAAATCATAATATTGTTTAATAACATCAAAAAAGATTTTATATTTGCAGCCGCTAAAAGATTTATTCTTAAATGCAATTAATTTTTTAGTTTAGTTCATTGAAAATATTGAAATGACAGCGCGTATCAATTAATGATACAAACTAGCAAACCAAACATTTTGAAACATAGTCAATTCAGAGTCGTATAATTTATTTAAAATACTACAACGAAGAGTTTGATCCTGGCTCAGGATGAACGCTAGCGGCAGGCTTCATACATGCAAGTCGAGGGGCAGCATAAATTACTTGTAATTTGATGGCGACCGGCGAACGGGTGCGTAACGCGTATGCAACTTACCTTTTACTAGAGAATAGCCAAGAGAAATTTTGATTAATACTCTATGTTCTTATTTACTCGCATGAGTAAATAAGCAAAGCTCCGGCGGTAAAAGATGGGCATGCGTCCTATTAGCTTGTAGGTGAGGTAACGGCTCACCTAAGCTTCGATAGGTAGGGGTCCTGAGAGGGAGATCCCCCACACTGGTACTGAGACACGGA
>JAFMFH010000026.1 GCA_017856235.1 Flavobacteriaceae bacterium
ATTTAACAGTTACTATCGATCGTGAAACATCTGCCGTAGTTTCTGCCGGTACAGCTTCTCTTGGAGCTGCAATGGATTATAATTCAGCATATACTAACCCAGTATTGGGTGGAAGAACTGCTGGATTATATTTCTTCTCTTGTACTGGTCAATTTAGTGTAGACTTAGAACAATGTGTTGATCAGGGTTGTTTTAGCTCAGGATCTGATACAAAACTAACTCTTACAAAACTGTAAAGAGTACAACTTAATAGTTAATAAAAGGAGGTTTTATTCAAAACCTCCTTTTTTTATATTATACATTTTATGGAAATCTACGGAATTAGAAGTATAATTGAGGCAGTTGAATCCTCTAAAGAAATTTCAAAAGTTTACTTTATTAAATCAAATCAGCAAAGTAGTTTGCTAAGGACATTAATATCAAAACTTGAAAAAAAATCTATATCATTTAGCTTTGTCCCAAAAGAAAAGTTTAAAAAATATGAAAATAAAAATCATCAAGGAGCTATAGCTATTCTATCACCTATTTCTCTCTATTCAATTGAAGAATTAATAGCTAAAACATATAATAAAGAAAAACTACAAACATATTTATTATTAGATGGTATTACAGATACTAGAAATTTTGGAGCTATAATAAGAACTTCTGTTGCAGCAGGTGTGACTGGTATAATTATATCACAAAACAATTCTGCGCCTATTAACTCAGATGTTATAAAAACATCATCAGGAGCAGCATTTAAGATTCCCATTTCAAAAGTACAAAACCTCAAAGATGCTATAATTCACCTGAGATCTCTTGAAATAAATGTATTTAGTTTATCAGAAAAAGCTACAAAATCCATATATGATATAAATTATAATAGATCTGTGGGATTAATAATGGGATCTGAAGAAAAAGGAATTACTAAAGGAATACTAAAATTATCTGATGAGACTCTTAAGGTTCCAATAAATCCAAATATTGATTCACTCAACGTATCAGTAGCTTTTGCAGTAGTAATTTTTGAGATAGCAAGACAGAGAATTTCTTAATCAAAAAAGTAATTTAAGACTTTTCAGGTTTTTTTATAAAAAAATATTGTTATAACTTTAAATTAACAATTAATATAAAAAAATTTAATAATAACTAAATAACTAAGTATGAAAAGCTTATTCAGACTACTGGTGATATTTTTGTTAACGACTCAAATGTCGTTTGCTCAAAAGACAGTAACTGGTATTGTTTCTGATAGTGATGGTTTACCCCTTCCGGGAGCTACCATTCTTGTTCAGGGTACAACAACTGGTGTCACCACTGATTTCGATGGAAACTTTTCTATTAATGTAACTGAAGGACAGACTCTGGAAATCAGTTTCGTTGGTTATGAAACTACATCAATTGCTGTAGGTGCAGGCAACGTCATTAATGTTACTCTTTCCCTTGGAACTCAACTTGAAGAAGTTATTGTAACCAGTTTAGGTATTACTAGAGAAAAACGTGCACTTGGATATGCAGTATCAGAAGTTGATAACTCTCAAATTGAGAATAGAGCATCCGGTGATATTGCACGTGTACTTTCTGGCAAAGCCTCTGGTGTGCAGGTAACAAATCAAGGTGGTATTTCTGGATCAGGAACAAGTGTTTTGATTAGAGGTTTAAGTACCTTTAGTTCAAGCAACCAACCATTATTTGTTGTTGACGGTGTACCCTTCCAAAGTGATACAAACGCTTCTGGAAGTTTTGCCTCAGGAAATACTGGTTCTTCAAGATTCCTAGATCTAGATCCTAATAACATTGAATCTGTTAACGTTCTTAAAGGTCTAGCTGCTGCTACACTTTATGGATCACAGGGTAGAAACGGTGTAATTTTAATTACAACTAAATCTGGGACTACAGGTACTGGTACTAGAGCTCAAAAAAATGAGGTAACTGTAAATACATCTTACTTCACTAATGAGCTTGCTATGAAACCAGATTATCAAATGAAATATGGAAACGGTTTTAACCAAAACTTTGGATGGTTCTTCTCAAACTGGGGTCCAAGTTTTGACAAAGAAGGTCCAGCTGGTTGGGGTAGACAAGATCAACTTGATGGTTCAGGTACAGCTCCATATGGAACTAATCAACCTGGATTTTTGAAACACCCATATAATAGTAACTTAAACTCAAGATTCTTATCTAGAGATCTTTTACCTTTACTAGGTTTATCTATGGATTCTATGTGGGAATGGAAACCTTATGATAGTGTAGGTGATTTATTCCAAACAGGAGAAATTGTTAATACAAACATTAATTTTAGAGGTTCTAGTGATGATGGTAAGGTTTCTTACAACGTAAACTATGGTAACTTAAATGACAAAGGATTTACTCCTGGAAATTCACTTAAAAGGAATAATTTGAGTTTCGGTGGTAGAGCAGTTTTATCAAATAAAATTACCGTAAACGGTACTCTAAATTATAGTTTAACTGACTTTAGAACTCCACCTATTGCCGCAGCTGAAAGTAGTGGTCAGTCTGATTCATCCTTATATGGTAATGTTTTTTATACTCCTAGATCTGTTAGTATCGCAGACTTGCCGTATGCTCACCCTATCACTGGAGCATCCATTTATTATAGATCTGGTAATGATATTCAACATCCACTTTGGACTTTAAACAATACAGGTGATGCTCAGTTGACTCATAGAGTTTTTGGTGGTGTGTCTGCTCAGTTTGATATCTCTGATAATCTAAATATTCAATATAGATATGGTTACGATGTTTATAGTGAAGATAACACCAGTTATCAAAACAAAGGTGGGCTAGATGGTAGTTTAGAATCACAATCTGGATTCTATGAGAAGTGGAACAACACTTCAACAATATTTTCACACCAAATTACTTTAAACGGTGACTATGAACTTGACGATGAGTGGTCTGTAACATTCAATGCTGGTGGAACATCAAATGCAAGAGAATATGATAGAAACGGTGTAAGAAGTACAGGTCAAAACGTATTTAATGTATTAAGACATTTTAACTTTAACCAACAGGAAGAAATTGAAGTCTATACTAGAAGAAACATACTTGGTTTATTTGCTCAAGCAGCATTTGATTATAAGGACTATATGTACATTACGATTGCATCTAGAACTGATTGGGTATCAAACCTTTCAGAAGAAAATAGATCCATTACTTATCCATCTGCTAGTATATCTATCGTTCCAACCTCTATTTTAGACTTTGGTAATTTACCAGTTGACTTTTTAAAAGTTAGAGCTAGTTATGGTACTTCTGCAACATATCCTTTAGGATATCCTATTGCATCTACACTTAGTTTAAATACAAAAGATTTTAGAGTTGGTGGAACAGATGTAATTACAAATACTACTGGTTCTCAATTAGGTAATACTGGATTAAAGCCAGAGCTTCTTGCTGAGCTTGAGTTTGGATTAGAAGCTAATTTATTCGATAATAGATTATCTGCTGAAATTTCTTATTTCGATAGAAAAACTACTGATTTAATCATTTCTCAACCATTAGACCCATCAACTGGATATACAAATACAAGAACAAATATTGGTGAAATTAGTGCAACTGGTTGGGAAGTTGATCTAAGTTTTGACTTTATTAGAGGTGATAAACTAAATTGGAATACTTCAATTAACTATTTTACTAACCAGGCGATCGTTGAAGACTTAGGTCAAGATACTGATCAAATTATTTATGCAGGATACACTACAAGAGGTAATGCTGCAATTCCTGGTCTTCCATTAACATCTATGGTTGGTACTTCTGTAGCAAGAGATAATCAAGGTAGACCACTAGTTGACGCTTCTGGAAGTTATAGAATAAATAATGACACAAACTATAATACTAACAAATATGCATTAATTGGTGATAGTAATCCTGATTTTGTTTCTAACATCTCAAATACTATTTCTTATGGAAATTTATCTCTGAATGTACTATTTAATGCTACCATTGGTGGTGATATGTATTCAGCTTTTATCATGACACTACTTGGTAGAGGAATTACAACTGATACATTAGACAGAGAGCTCCCGTATATTTTACCTGGTGTTCTTGCTGATGGTTCTACCAACAATAAGATGATTGACAACGCTACAACTTATTTCGGTAACATAATTGAAGGAGCCGACGAATTAAGAGTCTGGGATGCCAGTGTAATAAGGCTAAGTGAAGTATCACTTACGTATGATATACCAGATTCTTGGTTACAAAAAACTCCATTTGGAGCGGCAACAATTTCTGCACAAGGTTTCAACCTTTGGTATGATGCATATAATACGCCTGCTGGTACAAATTATGATCCAAATATTGCCGGTTTAGGAGTTGGGAATGGTTCAGGATTTGAATACTTCAATGGAGTAAGTGCCAGAAGGTATGGTGTAAGTTTAAAATTAACTTTTTAATCGTTAATCAAATAAATTAAAATATTATGAAAACTTTTAACAAACTTTCAATTTTAACTTTAACTAGTTTACTAGTTCTAAGCTCATGTGAAACAACTGAGTTAGACTTAACTTCTAATCCTAATGCATTAAGTCCAGAGCAAGCAAGTGCTGATTTATTCATCAACAATATTCAAGAGGATTTTGCTTCCTTTGTTGACGCTATGGGTGATACAGGTGCAAGATTTACTAGAGTTGCCTACTTGGGTGGTGATAGGTTCTATAGAGATAATTATTCTCCAAATTCATTTTCTGGTGCATGGTCACTCGCTTACCAAACTATGATGGAGGATATTAGAGTAATGAATACTATTGCAGAAGAAAATGGTTTAACATATTATATTGCTATGGGACAAGTTATGCAGGCATATATTTTAATGACTTTAGTAGATTACTTCGGTGATATACCATATAGTGAAGCATTAAAAGGTTCTGATAACTTAAATCCAGCTCCAGATTCAGGCGCTTCAGTTTATGATGCTGCACTTGGGCTATTAGATGATGCCATTGCAAATTTTAATGCAGGCGGTGTTCCTCCACAATACGATATGTATTATGATGGAGATGCTGCTGCTTGGATTAAAGCAGCAAATAGTATAAAGAAAAGAGCATATATTAACTTAGGTGATTATGCATCTTACAATTCGATAACTAACTACATCAAAAATAACTCAGAAGATTTTGAGTTTACTTGGGGTAATAACGAAGTAAATCCTGATACTAGACATCCTATATATACATATAACTACACAAGCACTGGTGGAGGTGATTATCAATCTAATTGGTTGATGAATCTTATGATGCAAGGTAGAAATGGTATGAGAGATCCTAGAATTAATTATTTCTTTTATAGACAAGTACCTGTAACCCCTGGAAAAGACGGTCCAGTAGATGCAATTAGTCTAGAATGTTCATTCCCAGGATATTATATTGAACCTCACCTAATTGCATATGGACTATATTGTAGTCTACCTGAAGGATACTGGGGAAGAGATCATGGAAATTACGAAGGTATTCCACCAGATAATTTTAAAAGGACCCTAATTGGTGTTTACCCAGCAGGTGGTGCTTATGATGATTCTAGCTTCAAGTCACTTGGAAACAGTGACGGTCTAGGTGGTGCTGGTATAACTCCAGTAGTGTCTGCTTCTCTTATGCATTTCTTAGATGCAGAAGTAGCAGTTATGACAGGTAATGACCCCACTACTTCAACTTTAGAAGGTATTAAAGCTAATTTGAATAAAGTTGATGATATATCTGGAGCTCCTACAATGGATCAGTCACTTATTGATGCATATATTGCAGCTTTTTCTGTAGACTGGACATTTGCAAGTTCTTTGGATGCAAAGCTTGAACTTTGGGCTGAAGAATTCTTTAAGACTCAAAGAGGTAACGGAACTGATGCTTACAATTCTTACAGAAGAAATGGATATCCTAAAAATCTTCAACCTATGGTTGAACCAAACCCAGGACCATTTCCTTTGTCGATGTGGTATCCTCAGAACTATGCAGCAAACAACTCTAATGTAACTCAGAAATCTGATTTAACATCAAGAGTATTTTGGAATACTAACGGACCAACGGTCGACTAAATTAAATTATCATGAAAAAATTATTTATATATCTTAGTTTAATTACTCTTATAGTTTCTTGTTCAAAAGAATTTTCCTCTGATGAATATGGTGGCTATGAGATGTTGACTGACTACATGTTAAATGAGTATACTCAAGGAGCTGCTTTAAGAAGTATCTCTGAAATAGGAGAATATCAAGCATCTAGTCCTGTAACTTCAATAAAAAAATGGGTATTAGAAACTCATGATTCGGAAGAGGGAGGTTTAACTGATAATGTTGAAATGTATATTTCATACAATGGATCATTCTCAGGACAGGCTTCAACACAAGAGAAATTATATAAAACTATAAATAAAGCTGATATGTATATTGGAGATGTAGGTTTACCTAGATTTGAGGTTTCACTTTCATTATCTGATGCTTTAGCTTTTATGGGTAAAACTACTTTTGGTGGTGGTGATATTGTTAATGTAAGATTTGTGTTAAACCTAACTGATGGTAGATCTTTTTCTAGATCTTCTGTGACTGGTTCAATGACAGGAGTTTACTTTCAATCACCTTTCCTCTATCCTCTTATTATTGGATGTGAATTACCTGCAGGTGAAGTTGATGCTCAAGCAGGAACTTACACTATATCTGCTACAGACTCCTATGGTGATGGATGGACAACAGGAGAATCATTAACTGTGACTGTTGATGGTAAGCTTTACCGCTTCGGATCATATGTGCCAGAAAGTGGATGGAATAGTACTCTAGCTAATACTGGAAACGATTTTGTCGATGGAGATTCTTATGTATGGACATTTGAAGTACCTGAAGGTGCTAAAAAAATGACTTGGGCATATGAGTCTGGATACTATGATGATGAAGTTGGATTTAGCATTAGTTTTACTAATACAAATGGTAAAACTCAATCAGTTGTTACTTACGGTAATTATCCTAATGGAACTAGTGCAGACATAAGAACTGTAAAGCCTCTATCTGGGATGAGTATTTGCTTTTAATTAACAAATAAGATTTGAAATTTAAAAAGAGGTTTATTTAATAAGCCTCTTTTTTTTTAATAATAATTATAATATTAATCTTTAGTAATTTTTGAAGTATTAAGACAAAAAAATTATTGATCTAAAAAACGTAATTTAGTAGAAAAAATAGATTTGCATCTTACTAAAAGCTCATTAAATCTTTCTGTAATTGTTATTTATATTTTTATAACTAGCTGTAGCACTAAGATCTATGAAAATTTTGAAGATCCTATCCTTGTTGAGAATCTCTTTGAAGTAAACGATAGCATAGTAAGGAAAGACCCTGTTAGTCTTCTTATTCAACCATCTCCTATTAACAAATTTATAGGATACCCTCTGGGTCTTGCAATAAATAATCTTGCAAGTAAAAACCCAGATGAAAAATTTGATGAATGGCTAAAAAAAAATAATAGAGAAAGTCGTTTAAATAAACTTATTTCCCAAAAACAGATTGCTCAACTTAAGCGCTATAACAAGTCATTTAATAATTTTTTAAAAGAACTTGGTCAAGAACCTGTAACACTCTCAGATATTAACTATAATGACAATATTAGGAGACTTAAACAATTTTATAATAACATTGGATACTTTGATTCAGAAATAAGCTATAATACCACTATTGATAATAACCAAGCAAAAGTTAAATATAGAGTAAAGACTAATGACAGATATTTACTAGATTCCATTACAGTGAATATTCAGTCTAAAGATCTAGATTATTTATACAAAGCAAATATTAGAAATAGTATTTTAAATAAAGGAGAGTATTTCTCAATTAATAAACTTCTATTAGAGAGAGATAGAATTTTCTCTTTATTTAAAAATAATGGTATTTATAACTTTCAACAAAGAAGTATTAGCTACAACGTATTAATTGACAGTACTGGTGTTGTAAAGAAAATACCAATTATAATTAATATATCTAATCCCAATATGTCTGAGAGTTATAAAATTAAAAGGATTGATCAAATTAATTTATATATAGAATCTTTAGATGAACTATCAAACATTGAGTCATATACTGATTCAATAAATTACAATGGTGTAAATATTTTCTCTAAGGGTAATTTAAAATATTCTCCAAAGTCAATAACTGAACCTATCTTTTTTAAAAAGGGGGATAATTACAGCGAGGAGAATAAAATTTTGACATCAAGATATTTCTCTAATCTGGGAAATTTTAAATATCCAAGAATTATTATGGAAGAGAAAAATGATTCATTGGTATCTTCAATATATCTCTTACCAAGAAACAGATTTAGTCTAGGATTTGATCTAGACTTTACTCATTCAAATATTGAAGACTTTGGGATCTCATTTGGAACAAATCTTAATATTAGGAATATTTTTAGAGGAGTAGAAAATTTATCAATTAATTTAAAAAATTCAATTGGAGCATCAAGAGACATAGGAATTCCAGATGATTCTTTTTTTAATCTATTTGAATTAGGAGGAAATATTAACCTAAGGATACCAAGAGCAGTTCTCCCTTTAAATACAAATAAGATTATTAAAAAAAATATGAATCCATCAACTAATATAATTCTTGGATCAACAGTTCAAAAAAATATTGGTTTGGACAAACAATATTATAGTGGTATTTATGAAGTAAATTGGAATCCTTCACTTTTATCAAAAATAAATTTTAAACTTTTAGATTTTGAATATGTAAATAATCAGAATATTTCTAATTATTTCAATGTATATAGAAATTCATATGATAAGCTAAATTATATTTCTTCACTTTATAATATTGACAGATCCTTGGTTGACAATAATGGAGATTTGACAATTCCAAGAGGATCTGATTTATTTATTAATCAAGTATTAAATAATCAGACTTCGTTAAATCCAAATAATGTATTTTATAAAGATGTTAATTCTATTCTAGAAAGAAAGGAACGATTAACTGAAAATAATTTAATAATTGGTTCCTCAATAACCATTAACAGAAACACACAGGAAAACTTTTTAGATGAAGACTTCTCCCAACTTAGAATTAAATTGGAAATGGTTGGAAATATCTTTAATGAGTTATTAAGAGGCAATAATCTTAACTCTAATGGTAAAGTTGAGATATCAAATATTTTGCCGTCACAATACACAAAAGCAGAGATAAATTACATTAAACACTTACTTTTGAATAAAGGTGATATAATTGCAATCAGAGTATTTTCTGGAATAGCTATACCATATGGAAATTCTAATTACATTCCTTTTACGAGGTCATATTATGCTGGAGGATCTAATGATAATAGGGCATGGAAAGCATATAAATTAGGACCTGGAAGCAGTAATAATATAAATGACTTTAATGAGGCAAATTTTAAAATTGCATTTAACCTAGAGTATAGAAGTAAAATCAATGGTAAGTTGAATGGTGCCTTTTTTGTTGATGTTGGAAATATTTGGAACCTAAATGATAATGTAGATGATAGTTCAATGACATTTGATAGTTTTTCAGATTTGGGAGAGCTTGCAATTGGTTCAGGATTTGGACTTAGATATGACTTGAATTTCTTTGTTTTAAGACTTGACACTGGATTTAAAACATACAATCCCGTAAGAGAAAAAAGTGAGAGATGGTTTAATGATATTACTCTAAGAAAAGCAGTTTTTAATATTGGAATTAATTACCCATTTTAGGAATAAGTTTAATACTTTTGACAAAAATTAACAAAAAAATTGTTTTGAAAAATAACTTTATCTACGGAAAGGAAAACCAAAAATTATTTAATCTAGCAAAAGAAAAAAAGTTTGCTTTACCTGCAATTAACGTATCTGGAAATAATACTATTAATTCTGTTCTAGAAACTGCTTCAGAGTTAAATAGTCCAGTTATTATTCAGTTTTCCAATGGTGGCTCTCAATTTATAGCTGGTAAAGGAATGTCAAACAATAACTTCAAAGCTTCTATTGCTGGTTCTATAGCTGGTGCATACCATATTCATAAAGTGATTGATAACTATCACTCGAAAGTCATAATTCATACCGATCACTGCTCAAGAAGTATATTACCATGGGTAGATGGACTGCTTGATTATGGTAAAGTATTTTACAAAAAAAATGGCTATCCGTTATTTTCATCACACATGATTGATTTATCTGAAGAATCATTGGAGGATAACATAGGAACATGTAAAGAATATCTTAAGAAGCTAACTGATTTAGAGATGACACTTGAGATAGAATTAGGTGTAACAGGAGGAGAAGAAGATGGTGTTGATAATACTGATATTGACTCATCTAAACTTTACACTCAACCAGAAGAAGTTGCTTACGCATATTCAGAGCTGAAGTCAATTAGTGATAATTTTATGATTGCTGCAGCATTTGGTAATGTTCATGGAGTGTATAAACCAGGAAATGTGAAATTAACTCCTAAAATATTAAAGAATTCACAGGAGTTTGTTTCAGAAAAATTCAACTTATCATCTAATTCTCTTGATTTTGTATTCCACGGAGGTTCAGGTTCATCTGTTGAGGAAATAAGAGAAGCTATAGATTATGGTGTCATTAAAATGAATATTGATACAGACCTTCAATTTGCATTTACCGAAGGAATTAGAGATTATATGCTTGGAAAGTCTGAATATTTAATGAATCAAATAGGTAATCCAGATGGTGATGACATACCAAATAAGAAATATTATGATCCTAGAGTATGGCTTAGAAAAGGGGAAGAGACTTTTAAAACAAGACTTATTAAAGCCTTTGAAGATTTAAATAATATCAATACCTTAGATTAAAACCTAATAGTATGAGTTGGTTCAAAAGAACAAACAAAAATATTAGTACAAAAACCGAAGAAAAAAAAGATATACCTGCTGGTCTTTGGTATAAAACTCCTAGTGGTAAAATTATTGAGACAAAGGAACTAAGTGAAAATATGTATGTTAGTCCTGAAGATGATTACCATGTTCATATTGGAAGCAAGGAATACTTTGAAATACTTTTTGATAATAAATTTAAAGAATTTAATGCTCAGATGACTTCAATTGATTTTTTAAAATTTAGGGATCAAAAAAAATATTCTGATAGATTAATAGAGGCTCAAAGCAAGACTAAGCTTAATGAAGCTATTAGAATTGGTTATGGAAAATCATATGGAAAAAATCTTGTAATTGCCTGTATGGACTTTAAATTTATAGGAGGATCAATGGGGTCAGTTGTTGGAGAAAAAATATCCCTTGCAATAGGTTATGCAATTAAATACAAATGTCCTCTTCTTATTATTTCAAAATCTGGTGGAGCTAGAATGATGGAGTCTGCTACTTCACTAATGCAAATGGCTAAAACATCTGCAAGACTTAATGATTTATCAGAAGCAAAATTACCATATATTTCTTTGTGTACCGATCCAACTACTGGCGGAACTACTGCTTCTTTTGCAATGTTGGGAGATATTAATATTGCAGAACCTAATGCACTTGTTGCTTTTGCAGGGCCAAGGGTTGTTAAAGATACCACTGGCCAGGAATTGCCTGACGGATTTCAAAAAAGTGAATTTTTATTAGAAAAGGGATTTTTAGATTTTATTATTCACAGGAAAGATTTAAAAAAGAAAGTTAACCTATACATTGATTTAATCCAGAATTATCCAATACGTAAATATGAATAAATAATTTACTTATTTAAATTTAAACTATTATATTTGCCGCTCAAAAACAATTGAATGACAGTACTTAAGAAAGAAGATATTTTTAAAGAATTTGGTAAAAGTAAAAAAGATACCGGTTCTACTGAAAGTCAAGTTGCACTTTTCTCAAAGAGAATTGAGCATCTTTCTAATCATCTTAAAAGTAATGCAAAAGATTTCAATACAGAGAAATCTTTGGTTAAAATGGTTGGTAGAAGAAGAAATTTACTTAAGTACTTAAGGAAAATAGATATCGAAAGATACCGTGATATAATTAAAAAGCTTGGTATTAGAAAATAAAATTTAGTTTGGTTGTCTAAATCTTCACACAACAGTTAATTTAAACTAAACTAGATTATGAATCCAAAACCCCTATCAAAAAAAATTGTTTTAAATGATGGACGAGAGATTATCATTGAAACAGGTATCCTTGCAAAGCAAGCACATGGTTCAGTAGTAGTAAAAATGGGTAAATGCATGCTTCTATCAACTGTAGTTTCCAATTATGGTGAGTCAACATTAGATTTTCTGCCCTTAACAGTAGATTACAGAGAAAAATTTGCCTCTGCTGGTAGATTTCCAGGTGGTTTTTTCAAAAGAGAAGCTAGACCTAGTAATGAGGAGATACTTACAATGAGAATTGTTGATAGAGTTCTAAGACCCTTATTTCCGAAGGATTATTTTAATGAAACTCAGGTTATGATACAATTAATGTCTCACGATGAAGACGTAATGCCAGATGCGTTAGTAGGATTAGCTGCTTCTGCTGCATTATCATTGTCTGATATTCCATTTGATGGTCCTATTTCTGAAGTTAGAGTAGCAAGAATTAACGAAAATTTTATTGTAAATCCTTCTAAAGCTCAACTTCAAGATTCTGATATAGATATGATGGTTGGTGCTAGTGAAGATTCAGTAGTGATGGTTGAAGGAGAATTTAATGAGATTTCTGAAGAGGAAATGACAGAAGCTATAAGATTTGCTCATGAAGAAATAAAAGCTCAAATAAAAGCTCAAAAAGAGCTTATTGAGCTTGTTGGAGTAAGTTCTGATAAAAGAGAATATGATTCTAAAGAGGAAGACTTAGAACTAGAAAATCAAATTATTGAAAAAACTTATCAAAAATGTTATGATATAGCAAAAAGGGGGCTTCCAAAAAATGAAAGAAGTGAACTTTTTTCAAATGTAAAGCAAGAACTGGTTGAATCATATGATGAAGAAATATTTGAAGAAAAGAAAGATCTTATTCTAAATTACTTTAGTAAATCACAAAAAAAGGCAGTTAGGGATTTGGTTCTTAATGAAGGTATTAGACTTGATGGAAGAAAACCCGATAACATTAGAAATATTTGGACTGAAATCGATTATTTACCATCTACTCATGGATCTGCGATCTTCACAAGAGGAGAAACTCAAGCTCTTGCTTCAGTTACTCTAGGAACTAGCAGAGAAGCAAACGTAATAGATATGCCAACTGATCAATCTGAAGAGACCTTTTATTTACATTATAATTTTCCTCCATTTTCAACTGGAGAGGCAAGACCATTAAGAGGAACTTCGAGAAGAGAAGTTGGTCATGGAAATCTTGCTCAAAGGGCTCTTAAAAAGGTTATGCCAGCTGATTGTCCATACACGGTCAGAATTGTATCTGAAATTTTAGAATCTAATGGATCCTCCTCTATGGCATCAGTTTGCGCTGGATCTCTTGCATTGATGGATGCTGGAATTAATATTAAAAGCAATGTTTCAGGTATAGCAATGGGTTTAATAACTGAGGGTGATAAATATGCTGTATTATCAGATATTTTAGGAGATGAAGATCATCTTGGAGACATGGATTTTAAGGTAACAGGAACTAAAGATGGAATTACTGCATGTCAAATGGATATTAAAATTAAAGGATTAAAATACGAGATATTAATTGAAGCACTTGGTCAAGCTAAAAATGGAAGATTAGATATTTTAAATAAGTTAGATGAAACAATAAGTAATCCAAATGATTCTGTTAAAGCTCATGCACCTAAAATGGTTAATATTGAAATAAGTAAGGACTTTATTGGATTGGTTATAGGTCCAGGAGGTAAAAATATTCAAGAGCTTCAAAAAGATACTGAAACTACAATTGTAATAAATGAGAAAGATGAAATTGGTGTTATTGAGATTTTAGGTGTTGATCAAGAAAAGATAAACTATGCTATTGACAGAATTAAAAATCTAGTTTTTGAGCCTGTAATAAATGAAGTATACAATGTTAAAGTAATAAAAATTCTTGATTTTGGTGCAGTAGTTGAGTTTGTTCCTGGTAAAGAAGCACTCTTACATGTATCTGAAATTGCTTTGGAAAGAGTTAATAATGTAACCGATTATCTAAATATTGGTGACCAAATTGAAATAAAATATATGGGAATTGATCCTAGAACAAAAAAATCTAAAATCTCCAGAAAAGTTTTACTTGAAAAAAAGTCTTAAATTTTTCAATTTGGAACAATTTTTGTGGTATTAATTAGTCTATGAGACAATTAAAAATAACAAAACAGGTAACTAACAGGGAAACTGCTTCTCTAGATAAATATCTTCAAGAGATTGGTAAGGTTGACCTTATTACTGCAGAAGAAGAAGTAGAATTAGCTCAAAGGATTAAAGCTGGAGATCAATTTGCACTAGAAAAACTTACTAAAGCCAATTTGAGGTTTGTTGTATCTGTAGCTAAGCAATACCAAAATCAAGGATTAACACTTCCTGATCTTATTAATGAAGGCAATCTTGGACTAATTAAGGCCGCACAAAGATTTGATGAAACTAGAGGTTTTAAATTTATTTCATATGCTGTTTGGTGGATTAGACAATCAATTCTTCAAGCTTTAGCTGAACAATCAAGAATTGTTAGATTACCATTGAATAAGATTGGCTCAATTAATAAAATTAATAAAACTTATGCGTTTCTGGAGCAAGCTCATGAAAGAGCACCCTCGGCAGAAGAAATTGCTAAAGAACTTGATATGACGGTTAATGATGTAAAAGAATCTTTAAAAAATTCTGGTAGACACGTATCAATGGACGCACCTTTGGTTGAAGGTGAAGACTCTAACTTATATGATGTATTAAATAGCGGAGAGTCACCAAACCCTGATAGACAACTCCTTCATGAGTCACTTAGAACAGAAATTGAAAGAGCTCTTGATACATTAACCCCAAGAGAAGCAGATGTTGTTAGACTATATTTTGGTCTTGGTAACCAACATGCTATGACTTTAGAAGAAATAGGTGAAACATTTGATTTGACGAGGGAAAGAGTTAGGCAAATAAAAGAAAAAGCCATAAGAAGGTTAAAACATACCTCTAGGAGTAAGATATTGAAAACTTATCTTGGATAACTGGGCTATCTTGTTTATATCTTTTTTCCTGTGATATTCTACATTATTGTTTAAAACTTTATATTGGCTATTATGTCCGTTAAAGTATCTCCCTCTATTCTTGCAGCAAATTTTGCTAATTTATCTCTAGAGTGCTCAAAAATCGATAGAAGTAAGGCTGATTGGTTTCATTTAGATGTTATGGATGGATTATTTGTTCCAAATATATCTTTCGGTATGCCAATTGTAAAGACGATAAGAAAACTAACTAAAAAGCCTCTAGATGTTCATCTCATGATAGTAGAGCCTGAAAAGTATATAACTGAATTTATAAATATTGGATCTAACATAATTACAGTGCACATAGAGGCTTCGAATAATTTAAATCAAATCATTAATAAGATTCAAAAATCTTCACTAAAGGCTGGAATTGCTATAAATCCTGAAACTCCTATATCTGATTTAAGAGAATACATCAAAAAAGTTGATTTAGTTTGCTTAATGGGGGTTAATCCTGGGTTTGCTGGTCAAAAATTTATTGAATCTACACATGAAAGACTTAAAGAATTAAAACAGTTGATTATTTCATCTGGATCAAATGCATTAATAGAAATAGACGGAGGTGTAAACATTGAGAATTTTCAAGATCTTAAATCTAATGGGGCAGATGTATTAGTTGCTGGAAGTTACATATTTAACTCACCTGATTATAATATTGCAATTGATGCTCTTAAGTAAGATAATTACTAAATTTATATTCAATAAAATTATAAATGAACATATTCTTAAAAAATACATTAATTTTTATTTTTTTGTTGACAATATCCTGTAATCCCCAAAATACTTCAGAAAACGACGTAGGCTACAGTAATATTGAGAATGATAATTTTGAATTAAATGAAATTGATAAAGTTAACTCAAATACCTCTAAATTAAGTTTTCTAGCATTAGGTGATAGCTATACAATTGGAGAAGGAGTAAACGAAAATGAAAGATGGCCAAATCAATTTGTTGAAATTGCTAATGAAAATGGTTTAGAAATTGAAAAGCCTGAAATCATAGCTCAAACTGGTTGGAAGACTTATGACCTTTTAAATGCAATAAGTCAGACAAATTTTACTCAAAAGTATGACTATGTTTCTCTCTTAATTGGAGTAAATAACCAATTTAATTCAAGATCAATTGATGAGTTT
>JAFMFH010000001.1 GCA_017856235.1 Flavobacteriaceae bacterium
AGTTTATCCTTTATATCCATATCCTCATTTGTCTCATAATGTAGCACACATGCATTACCCCCTGCCCCAACAATAGAATTATATCCTTCATGAGCAGCACCATATTTTCTATAGATAAATTCATGAATTCCCTGAACTTCTCTTTCTGTCATGTCATTATGAATCGCTCTCATTACCTCAATTTGAGCAAGAGCTGATATTTTGATAGCTTTTGTTAAGAGCTCGATCTCTTGGGGATCTTTTGTTTGCCTTAGCTTAGACATTATTTGATTAATTGAACTACTAAAAAACTGTTTATTTAAATCTCCAATCATGTCGGATTCTTTTTTACTTACTATCTCTTGAAACTTACTTTGAATGTCAAAAAGATCATATTTATCGTCTTTAAAGTCTCTAACATCATCTCGAATATTAGTATTTAAAATATTTGTAAAGTTATCTGTTGGGATTGTATTTTCAATAAATTCAGACCTAAGTTTTACTCTATCAAATGACATCTTCTTCGCACCTTCTATACCCAATCTTCTTCCATCCCACATTTCACGGTATTCATTTCTCTCTCTTACATACATAATCTCATTGTATGATCCATCACTATCAAATTGATCATCTTTAAAAATTACAAGAACACCATGGGGTTCTCTCCATCCTGTTAAATAATAAAAATTAGGATCTTGATGATACATGTAGTCAGTATCGTTTGATCTTTTCATTATTGGTGAAGTAAAAATAAATGCAATACTATTTGTGGGCATTAAAGATCTAAATTCTTGTCTTTTCTTCTTGTGAAATTCAGGACCTAAATCATCAAAGTATTCTTGAGTATATGAATAATTAAAGGACAATAAAATCAATAGTAAAAAAAGAGTATTTTTGAATCTCATGTTCATAAATTTTAACCCAAATTAATGAAAAAAACAGTTTTATTAGATAAGCATATAAAATTAGGAGCAAAAATTGTTGATTTTGCTGGTTTTAAGATGCCGATAAGTTATAGCTCAGTGACTGAAGAGCATAATCATGTTAGAGAAAATGTTGGAGTATTTGATGTTTCTCACATGGGTGAGTTTGAGATATCAGGTAAGAATTCAGATAGGTTTATTCAATTCATTTGTTCTAATGATATCATGAAACTCAAACCAGGAAAAGCTCAATATAATTGTTTGGTAAATCATAGAGGAGGGATAATTGATGACTTGATAGTTTACAAAATAGAAGAAGAAAAGTTTTTATTGGTTGTTAATGCCTCTAACATAGATAAAGACCTTAATTGGATCAAAAGTCTGAATAAAGAGTATAATTGTTCGATTAATAATGTATCAGACAAAACATCTCTTCTTGCTGTTCAAGGACCAAAGGCTAACTTATTATGTGAGAGATTTACCAAAGAAGATTTAGAGTCTTTATCGAACTATTCATTTATAATGGGAACATTTGCAGGGATTGATAATGTAATAATATCAAAGACAGGTTACACAGGATCAGGAGGTCTTGAATTATATGTATCTAATGATAATGTTGAGCACATTTGGGACGAACTTTTTAGTGATGAAAATCTTGAAGTTAAGCCAATAGGTCTTGCTGCTAGAGATACATTAAGACTAGAAATGGGTTATTGTCTCTATGGAAACGATATAAATGAATCAGTAACTCCAATTGAGGCAAACCTTGGATGGATTACAAAAGTAGAGACAAATTTTATTGGTTCTGAGTCAATTAAAAAACAAATTGAAAGTGGAATTAAGAAAAAATTAGTTGGATTTATTATTAAGGATAAAGGTGTTCCAAGAAAAGGTTATGAAATTTTTGATAAATCAGAAAACCAAATAGGTGAAGTAACTTCGGGAACATTCTCCCCAGTTCTTAAGAAGGGTATTGGTCTTGCATACATAAAGAATAATATTTCTTTAAACGAAATCTATCTAAAAATCAGAAACAATTTTATTCAATTAGAAGTTGTAAAAACTCCATTTATATAGGCATGGGAAGGGCATTTGAATTCAGAAAAGCTAGAAAAATGAAAAGATGGTCAAATATGGCCAAAACTTTCACAAGGATTGGAAGGGAAATTATAATAGCAGTAAAGGAGTCAGGTCCTGATCCATACTCAAATTCAAGATTAAGAGCTATTATCCAAAATGCTAAAGCAGTTAATATGCCGAAGGACAATATTGAAAGAGCAATTAGAAAAGCATCAGAAAAAAGTACAGATAATTTTAAAGAAATACTATTAGAAGGATATGCTCCACATGGAATTGCAATTCTAGTTGAAGCAGCAACTGACAATAATAACAGAACAGTAGCAAACATTAGGAGTTATTTTAACAAGTGTAACGGAAATCTTGCCACTTCTGGTTCAGTAGACTTTTTATTTAATCATTTATGTTTTTTTCAAATTAAAAATAAAGGAATTGATAGTGATGAGCTTGAACTAGATTTAATTGATTTTGGTGTATTAGAAATTAATAGTCAAGATGATGAAATAAGCATTACAGCAAATTTTGAAGATTTTGGATCATTACAAAAAGAATTAGAGAGGCGTGGATTAGATATTATTTCTAGTGAATTTGTAAGAGAAGCTATTAATATTAAAAGCATCAAGGAGGATCAAAAAATAATAGTTGGTAAATTAATAAATCTAATAGATGAAGATGAAGATGTTCAGAATGTATACCATGATATGGGCTAAAATCACTTTTTGTTTCTTTTTACTACATCCATTACTAAATCTTCAAGTTTTTTTATGTCATTTTCAAAATTTCCAGAAGGAAAAAATTTTTCATTAATATTTACTTCTTTTTTCATATAATCGAATGATACCATAACAATTGGAACTTTTGCACCCAGAGCAATATAATAAAATCCTGATTTCCATTTTTTTACAAATTTCCTAGTCCCCTCAGGAGCTATTGCAATTATTCTAATAACATTTGATTCAAATAACTTTACTACAGATTCAACAAAATTATTTTTTATACTCCTATCAACTGGAATTCCACCTATTGATTTAAAGAAAAAAGAAGTAAAAGGGTTAAATAATTCTTTCTTTCCAATAAACTTTATTCTTAAACCTAAATATGACCTAATTAATATTGCTATTACCAAATCAAATGATTTTGAATGAGGAACTACTGCAATAATATATTTTTTATCATCAGGTAGTGAACCATTAATTTTCCAACCTAAAATTTTTGTTAGAATTAATTTAGAAAAAAATTTAAGCATTTTTAGAAAGATATTTTTCTGCCTCTATGAAATCTTTTTCAGTATCTATTGATATTCCATGAAAGTCAATTTTAATCATTTTGATAGGAATCAAATTATCTATTGCTCTATTACCCTCAAGATTTTGAGAAATTTCATTTTTGGATCTATTTAGTCTTGAAAAGTTAATTAAAGTTTTTTTTCTGAATGCATAAACCCCTATATGTCTGTTAAAACTTTTTATATCTTTTTTTCCATGAGAAATTGGTGATCTTGAAAAGAAAATTGCATTATTATTTTTATCTACAGTCACTTTGACATTATTTGGATTATTAATTTCATCAAATGAATTAAAACTAGTCATTAATGAAGACATTTTTACACTATTATCCTCAAAAGATGAAATTAAATTATCTATGGCGTCAATATTTATGAATGGCTCATCACCTTGTAAATTAACTACAATATCATGATCAATTTCTTTAGCTGCTTCAGCAATTCTATCTGTACCTGATTGATGAATCTGTTTTGATTTAAATGTTAATCCATCTTTAGATTTAATTAGGTCAATTATCTCATCGTTTCCACTTACTACATAAACCTGATCAAATAGTTTACTATTCAAAGCAGATAAGTATGTCCTAACTATAACTGGAACTCCATCAAGTTTTTTTATTAATTTATTTGGAAACCTTTCAGACTCAAGCCTTGCAGGAATTAATGCAATAGTTTTCATTTAAAATATTTTTCTAATATAATTCATTTATATATTGTTTTACGAAAAAAAAAAAATTGTAGATTTGTTAAAATCAAAAATTACTAACATGAACAAAAAACGTGGTTTAGAATTATTTCTTTGGGCATTATCTATTTTTTTTGCAGCTCAAATATACAGCTCAATTAATGGCCCTATAAAATTTAATAAAGTTAAAAATGAGAGGTATTCAATAGTCATAGACAGGCTTAAGGATATAAAAACCGCTCAGATTGCTTATAAAGACGTAAATGGTTTCTATTCAGGTAATTTTGATAGTCTTGTAAGTTTTATTGATAATGGTATATTTACATTAATAGAGAAGAGAGACTCCTCTTATCTTGAATATGATAGAACATATAGAATCGATATGCTTAAAGAAGTTACAGTTATTGACACTTTAGGCTTTGTTTCTGTTAAAGATTCATTATTTGGTAAAGATGAAAGATATAAGATGATGGCAAACGTTCCAATTGAAGGATCAGATGCTAAGTTTTCAATCCAGGCTGATATAATTGATAAAAACGGTTATCAAGTTCCTGTTTTTGAGGTAAAAGTCAAAAAAAATATTATCCTCTATGATCAAAATAAAGATTTACTTGAGCAAGAGAATAAAGTTATTTCAGTTGATGGTGTAAATGGAAGTGAAATAATTCTTGGATCAATGACTGAGGTTAGTACAAACGGAAACTGGCCATCTATTTTTGATGCAAAAAAAGATCAATAATATTCATAAATTAACTATTTATCAATATAAATCAGGTATTATATTTAGTTCACCTGATCAAACCTTTTCCATAGGTTTTAATAGTAAAAATCTTGAATCTGACTTTCTAAACTCTATTTCTAATTTTAATATTAATAAAATTGAGTTGATATTTTTTTCAAGTATACCCTCTATTGTTCCTTCAAAATTATTTGATGAAAAGCTAAGAAGTAAGTATCTAGAGACTAACACCTCAATTAAGGAGAATATTATGCATGAATTATCTATAGATAATAAAATTGCCATTGTTTATTCATATGATAAGCAATTCATCAACATATTAAATAAGAAAAATATTAAATATTCAATAAGTAATTATTTTACAGTTCTTTATAATTACCTTTTTGAAAAAGATAAAATTTCTGACGGAATATCTCTGTATATTAATTTGAATGAAGACTCTTTTGATTTATTAATATTCATTTCAAAAGAATTTATCTACTATAACTCTTTTGATATTAAAAGCAAAAATGAATTTTTATATTATCTATTATTTGTGATCAAAAATTATGAAATTTCAAATAAAAAAGATAAAGTTATATTTCTAGGTAGGTATGACAAATATTTAGAATACTATGAAATTGCTAATAAATATTCTATAATAGAATTTATTCATGATGATAGCAAAAAACAATACAATTCAAAATCACCTTTCTTTTCTTATTTAAATGAGGATAATATCAGGAAATAAAAAAAGCATAGTTATTAATGCTCCAAAAAATCTTCCTGTTAGACCAACCACAGATAAAGTAAAAGAGTCTCTATTTAATATTATCCAAAATAAATTTGAATTAAATGATTGCAGAGTTCTTGATGTTTTTTCTGGAACTGGTAATGTTTCCTATGAATTTGGTTCTAGAGGATGCAACGATATATTATGTATTGATAATAATTTTAATTGTATTAGATTTATAAATAAAACTGCAAAAAAATTAGGAATTAAAATTAGGACAAAAAAAATTGATTATTTATCATTCTTAAAAAGAAATAATCAAAAATTTAATATAATTTTCGCTGACCCACCATATAGTTTTTTATTGAAGGATTACCTTGAGATTATTGACATAGTTAGAAAAAATGAGATATTAGAAGAAGAAGGTGAATTAATAATTGAGCATCGTTCAAATATTTCATTTATTGATAAGGTTAAAGAAGTGGATGAGAGAAATTACGGATCTAGCTCTTTATCATTTTTTAAAAAAGCAAGCCTGTAAGCCGGATTCTGTCGAGTCTTATCATTTATCTAGGTAAAATATTACTATTATACTCATACCGCCTACCCTTCTACTTAAAACGAGCAATTTTAAAGTGTAGATATACTTGGCGTTTCACCACACAGAGTTTACATGATTCCACTACAGCATTACCTGTACTTACTTTCTGTTGCACTATTCCTATCTATAAATAGATGACGGGAGTTACCCGCTGTGTTGCTCTATGGTGTCCGGACTTTCCTCTGAATAATCAGCGATAAGACGGCTTGCATTACAAATATAATATATGTAAATAATTTTGATAAAAAAAGAATATGAATTAGTTATTAATTTTTTTCAATTTCTATATTTGTTATTAATGAAAAACTCATCAATATCATCTGCTTCAGAGTATAGACCGAAGGATTTTAATGAAATGATCGGACAAGATGCAATTGTAAAAACACTTTCAAATGCAATCAATTCTCAGAAAATACCTCAAGCTCTTTTGTTTTGTGGTCCTAGAGGTGTAGGTAAAACATCCTGTGCCAGAATTTTGGCAAAGAAGATAAATAATTTAGATGAAAATTTTGAATATAATATATTTGAACTTGACGCTGCATCAAATAATTCTGTTGAAGATATAAGGAATATTACCGAACAGATTAGAATACCTCCTCAATACGGAAAATTTAAAGTATATATTATTGATGAAGTTCATATGTTATCTAATGCTGCTTTTAATGCATTTCTAAAATCATTGGAAGAACCTCCCCCTCATGTTGTTTTTATACTAGCAACTACTGAGAAGAACAAAATTATTCCGACAATACTTTCTAGGTGCCAAATCTATGATTTTAAGAAAGTTAATAATAATTCTATTAAAGTGCTCTTATCAAAAATATGTAGAGAAAAAAAGATAAAGTTTGATGATAGTTCATTAGAGATAATAGCTGAAAAATCTGATGGTTCAATTAGAGACTCATTATCTATGTTTGACAGACTTGTGAGTTTTACTAATTCAAATTTAAGTATTGATGAGGTTACCTCTAATCTTAATATACTAGATTATGAGTCTTATTTTGAATTTACATCATTAATTTTTAAAAAGGATATACCTGGAATTTTATCTATGTACGATAAGATTTATAATCGTGGAATAGATGATGTTAATTTTCTTAATGGTATCTCTAAACATTTTAGAGAAATATTAATCAATAAATTAGTAAAATCAGATTTAAAGGATGAATTTAAAATCAAATATCAAAAACAAGGTGATAATTTTAGCGATGAAGATCTAATACTAATGATTGATATAGTAAACGACTGTCTTATTGATTACCAAAAGGTAAATGACAAAAGAATCCACACTGAAATTTGTTTATTAAAGTTGACATCACTCGATAATATTAAAAAAAAAAACTCTTTAATTAAAACTTCTGAATTTTCAAATGAAATCATTATAGAGAAGGAGGTAGATCAAGTTTTTCTTACAGATAAAGAAGAAAGTAAACTCTTCATTTCAAGTAATGACGAAGTCTCTTTATTATCGTTAGCTAGTTTAAATTTTAAAAAGGTTGAGAGTACTGAAGAAGAAGATCAGATTGAATTACCTAATGACGATTATACAGAGAGTGATGTTAGAATTGCTTGGAAAAAATTCTGTGATAATGAAAAGTTAAGTGGAAACAACAATATGTTTTCACTTCTTAATATGAATGATCCAATTATCGAAAATAATTCAATTATAATTTCAACAATTAATAAGATGAATCAAAAAGAAGTTAACGGTTATAAGAGCAAAATACAGGCTTTTATATCTAAAGAGCTTAACAATTACAGTATTGATGTTGATGTATCATTGAGTGAGGTTGAACAGAAAAAAATATATATTGATAGTAAGGATAAATTAAATGCCTTGGTAAAAGAGAATGATAATATTTCTTTTCTTATCAATGAATTTAAACTAAGAGTTTAGCTTACTTAATTTATTGAGTTATGAATCTCCCAGATCATACCATCCACTAGGCCTGCTTTGGGAACAAAAAGTTTATTGGTATTTGCCCATTCCATAGTAGAAATAAAAATTTTAAGTGCAGGAATTATTACGTCAGCTCTATCGGGGTTAAGATCGTATTTAATCATTCTTTCAGTTATATCTTTTTCCAATAAATTATTATACAAGTATTTAATAGATAGATAAGAGATAGGTTTATCCGGTTTGGTTCGAGTCATATCCTGAATTTTATTAATATTTCCACCCGTAGCTAGAACTTTAAGTTCTATGTCATCTTCAATATGTTTGGAAATCCATTTTTTTATTTCATCAAATATTGATTCGTCAACAAAGTTATTTATTAATCTTACTGTTCCAATATTAAAAGATTTAGACTTCTTATTATAACCTCTTCTAATAATTGAATACTCCGTACTCCCACCCCCTACATCTACATATAGATATGTTTTATCAAAATCTAACTTTTTAATTGGATTTCCTTTTGCAATCAATTTAGCCTCTTTAATTCCATTAATTAGTTTTATCTTCATCCCAGTTGAATCATAAATTTGATTAATTATATCACTAGAGTTTATAGAGTCTCTAAGTGCTGAAGTAGCATATATTTGGTATTTTTCAACTCCATGAACTTTCATAATAAATTTAAATGATTGTAGTGCATTAGATAGAGTATTTATCTTATCATCAGATATAATTCCAGTTTTAAAAGAATCTTCTCCTAATCTCAGAGGCAACCTAACATACTGATTTTTTTGAAAAAAAAATTCATTCTCATTCTTCAGGATATAACAAATCAACATCCTAACTGCATTTGAACCAATATCAATAGCTGCAATCTTTCTCAATTATTTAAAATTTTTTTGAAATATGTATAAGTATACCATTGAGACCTAATATTTGATTTAGAGTTTCTAAAAAAACTATTTTGTATATCATTATTTATCAATCTTGTTTTAACATTATCATTAGAACTAATTTCAAGAGTGTCAAGTATTTGTTTCTTTAAATTATCTTGATAGATGGGACAAGCTACCTCAACTCTTTTTTCAATATTTCTTGTCATTAAATCTGCTGATGATATATAAACTTTCTTATCTCCACCATTTTCAAATACATAAACTCTTGAATGTTCAAGATACCTGTCAACAACACTTTTAATTTCAATATTATCACTAAATCCTAATTTGTTAGGAATAAGACAACATATTCCTCTAATTAGCAACTTAATTTTAACACCATGTTGACTAGCCTCATATAATTTATCAATAAATTTATAACTCGTAAAACTATTTAGTTTAAAGACTATTTTTGATTGTATTCCTTTTTTTGCATTAGCTATTTCATTATCTATTAGTTCAAATAATTTATTTGAAGTATGATGAGGAGAAACAATTAAGTGCTTGTAATCATGAATTTTATAGTTTACCTGAAGAAAATCAAATACTTTACTAACCTCTCTTAGTATATCTTGATCTGATGTGAATAAAGTAAAATCAGAGTATAATTTAGATGTAGTCTCGTTGAAATTACCAGTACTTACAAAGCCATACAATCTTTTTTTATTTTTTTCAAGTCTTTCGATCAAACAGATCTTGGAATGAACCTTTAAACCCTTTACACCAAAAATCAAATCTACACCTGCAGCTTTTAATTGTTGAGACACTTTAATATTATTTTCTTCATCAAACCTTGCCTGTAACTCAATTTGAACTAGAATTTTTTTTCCATTTTTAGCTGCATTTATTAATGAGCTAATGACATTAGATTGGCTAGATAACCTATAAAGAGTTATTTTAATTGATTTTACACTAGGGTCAATAGCTGATTGTCTTAATAAAGAAACTAAATACGAAAATGAATGATAAGGAGTATACATTAAATAGTCTTTATTAGAGATTTGATCAAGTAAATTAGATTCAATTTCAAAGTCTCTAATATTAAGTGGTTTCTTTTTTGGATATAAAAGGTCTGATCTATTTAATTCTGGAAAATTCATATAATCACTTCTATGATGATATTTACCTCCTGGAATTAAACTATCATATGATGAAATGTTTATTTTTTCTAATAAATAGTCAAGGGAAGATTTAGGAATACTCTTATCATATACAAGTCTAACTGGGTTTGATATTTTTCTTTTATTCACATAATCCTGAATTTTTTTAATATAGCTTTTGGATAGGTCTATATCGTCAATGTCTAATTCTGCGCCTCTTGTAATCTTTAGCATGTGAGCTTCAATTTTAGAATAATTAAAAAAACTAAATATTATATGAAGATGATATCTAATTATATCATCAATGAACATTATATATTGCTTATTACCATTCTTAGGAAGCACAACAAATCTTCCTATATGTTTAGGTAACTCAATAAGAGCATATATAATAGACTTATCTTTTAATTTGAGTTTTACTATTAGGAAAGCCTTATTATCATTAAAAACATGTTTTTTATTATTTGATAAAATTATGGTTAATAGTGATGGACTAATCTCTCTAATGAAATAATCTTTTAAAAATTCTTTTTGGTTTTCTAAAACTTCATTTTCATTTATAAAAAATATATTTTCGTCTTTTAATGCTTCTTCAATTGAGTTCAAAATATTTGAACTTTCATTTTGAAGCTTAATTACTTTTTTTGTTATGTCATTTAAAAGTTTTTTTGCAAGAATATTATCCTTATTTCCTTTTTTAGATGCTTTTTCATCTGCAATCCTTTTTACAGTTGCATATCTTACCTGAAAGAATTCATCAAGATTATTAGAAAAAATTCCAATAAACTTAAGTCTTTCTAATAAAGGTACGTCTTTGTTAGATGCTTCTTGTAGGACTCTAGCATTAAAATCTAACCAACTTAATTCTCTATTAATATATTTAAAACTCACTGTTTATGTTATTCAAGTGATAAATTGGTTTTAAATTAATTATTTCAGACCATGAATCTGAATCAAATTTTAAACAAAACCATCTTGCAGTTGGTAAATTTAAAATTTTATTTTCAGTAAAATAATTTAAAATTTCTGTATAAGCAGGATTATGTCCAACTAAAACTATATTTGAATACTTGTTATCTATTTGTTTTATAAAGTCAAATACATCAAGCATATTAAAAGTATAAAGCTCATCACATATACTAATTTTTTTTAAGTCTATTTTTATAGAACTAGCTAAAATTATACATGTGTGAATAGCTCTATTTGCTGGACTAGAAAAAAAAATTTCAACTGGACTAAAAGTATCAATTGATAAATTTGAAATTTTCTTAATCTTACTAATACCTAATTCATTCAAAGGCCTATTTATATCAGAAACATTAAGGTCCCATGAGGATTTAGAGTGCCTTAAAAAAGTTATAGTTTTCATTCAAGGAGACAATAGTTTATAATCCCAATTATTTTCTATAAAATTACATAACACTCTATTATGAAGCCTATTCTTCCTACCTTGCCAAAACTCAATTTGATTTATAAATATTTCAATTCCACCCCAGTTATAAGGTCTTTTAAGTTTAGTGTTTTTATTTTGATCAATAAAAGAATTGTACATTTCTAAAAGAGATTCATAACTATCAATGTCTTCACTTTGATTAGATATTATAGCAGCAGCTTGACTTTCAAATGGTCTTGAATTGAAATAGTTTTCAGATTCATTGATAGAAGTCTTTTCAGCATGCCCCCTAATTATAACCTGTCTCTCAAGTGGAGCCCAATAAAAAGAGGCACAAATATTTTTATTTTTCTCCAGGGACTTACCCTTTTTACTATTATAATTTGTAAAAAAAACAATACTTCTATCTTTAATTTGCTTCAGTAAAACAACTCTTGAAGAAGGAAAATTATTTTCATCAATAGTTGAAATTGTCATAGCATTTGGCTCAATAATTTGATCAGATTTTTCAGCTTCTTTAAACCATTTTACAAAAAAATCAATAGGATTTTTTCCAATGTCGCTTATATTCAATTTATCTTTATTGTAAGATTTTCTGTAATTAAATAGTTCCATTATTCATTAATTGAGAAATTTAATTTAGAAGCCAGTAAATACATTATTGCCATTCTAATAGCAACACCATTTTCTACTTGTTCTAAAATAATAGAATTATTTGATTCTACAATATCAGAGGTAATTTCAACACCTCTATTTATAGGCCCAGGATGAAGTATTAAAATATCTTTTTTGATAGAGCTAATTTTTTTTACATCTAATCCAAAAAGCATAGAGTATTCTCTATTATTAGGAAAATATGACTTTATCATTCTTTCTCTTTGAACTCTGAGGACATTAACAGCATCACACCATCTTAATGCTTTATATATATCTGGCTCTACTGATGCATTTAATTTTTCAATATCTTTTGGGACGAGACTAAAAGGACAAGAGATCTTTATATTAGCTCCTAATAGATTTAACAAATACAGGTTTGAAAGAGCTACTCTTGAGTGAAGTATATCTCCAACAATTAAAATATTTTTTCCTTTTAGACTTCCAAATTTTTCAAATAATGAAAATGAATCTAGTAATGCTTGCGTAGGGTGTTCATGAGTCCCATCTCCAGCATTTATAATGCAGGATTCAGTATGTTTTGAAAGAAGTATTGATGATCCTGGATTAGGATGTCTTAAAACAATCATATCAACTTTCATAGCTAAAATATTATTAACCGTATCAATTAAAGACTCTCCTTTATTAACAGATGAAGAAGAGCTTGAAAAATTAATCACATCAGCTCCAAGCCTTTTTTGAGCTAACTCAAAAGAAATTTTAGTTCTCGTGCTATTTTCAAAAAAAAGATTTGCAATAGTAATATCCCGAAGTGTTGGAACTTTTTTAATCGGTCTGTTTATTACCTCCTTAAAATTAAGTGCTGTATCAAAAATAAGATCAACATCGGTCTTTTTTAAATATTTAACACCATGAAGATGGTCTACACTTAATTCTCTCATCTAACTTTCTATAAAAACTTTGTTATTAATAGGCTTATCATCCCATACTACTTTTACTTTATCCCCTTTAAAAGTATCAATCTTTGTTCCATAATAGTTTGCCTCTATTGGTATTTCTCTCTTAAACCTTCTATCAATAAGTACAAGGAGCTCAATTGACTTTGGCCTCCCATAAGAATCAATTGCAGACATAGCTGCCTTAATGCTTCTTCCAGTGAAAAGGACATCGTCTATAAAAACAATTCTCTTATTCTCTACAGTGAAATTAATTTTAGTCGAATTTGCTGAAAGAGTTTTCTCTGACCTTCTAAAATCATCTCTAAAAAAAGTAAAATCTAGTATACCACTTTTAATTTTAATATTAGGATGATGAGCTTTAAATACCTTTAAAATTTCATTAAATAAATAAATCCCTCTTGGTTGAAGACCTATTAGAACAGTATCTTGAAAATCTTTATGATTCTCAATTAGCTCATATACCAATCTTGATAAAATAAGATTGATTTTTTTTGAATCTAAAAGGATTTTTTTTGGCATGATGATCTATTAGTACAAAAATATAAATTATACATTAAGTCTAGGTTAAAAAAAAATCCTCAAGAGTGAGGATTTTTTTTAATTATTCTTCTTCAGAATCAATTTCATCTAAAATATTGTCATCTGGTTCGTCTAAAGATGAATCTTTGTGAGTCAATAAATGTGAAACAACGACTCTTTTAAATTCTTTATTAAATTCAATAACTTTAAAATCTACCTTATCTCCTTTTAAAAGTTTAGATCCATCTAATTTGCCAAGATGTCTAGCTGGACAAAAAGCAGAGATATCTTCATTAAAATTTATTATGGCACCTTTATCAAGAACTTCAGACACCTCAGAATTATGAATTGAATCTACAGCAAAATCTTTTTCATAGACATCCCATGGGTTAGGTTTAGTCTGTTTATGTCCAAGACTAAGTTTTCTGCCCTCAACATCAAGATCAAGAATAACAACATCAATTTTGTCATTTAAAGCCAAAAATTCTGAAGGATGTTTAATCTTTTTAGTCCATGATAAGTCAGATATATAAATTAAACCATCTATACCTTCTTCAAGCTCGATAAATACTCCAAAGTTTGTGAAATTCCTAACAGATCCAGTATGTTTTGAACCTATTGGAAACTTTTTAGTAATATCAGTCCATGGATCTTGTGACAACTGTTTAATACCTAGGGACATTTTTCTAGATTCTCTGTCAAGAGTTAGAACTACAGCTTCGATTTCATCTCCAATGTTTACAAAATCTTGAGCACTTCTTAAATGAGTTGACCATGACATCTCAGATACATGGATTAAACCTTCTATACCTTCCTCAACTTCAATAAATGCGCCATAATCTGCTATTACTACTACTTTACCTTTTATTTTAGAACCTTCTTTAACATCATCGCCAAGTTTATCCCATGGATGATCAGTTAATTGTTTTAAACCTAATTGAATTTTAGATTTGTCATCATCAAAATCTAGAATCACAACTTTAATTGTTTGGTCAAGTTCTAAAATCTCAGATGGATGATTTATTCTACTCCAGGACAAATCTGTAATGTGAATCAAGCCATCTACACCACCTAAATCAATAAAAACTCCGTATGAAGTCATATTTTTAACTGTTCCTTCAAGAACTTGTCCTTTTTCAAGCTGACCAATAATTACTTTCTTTTGTTCCTCTATATCAGCTTCAATTAATGCCTTATGAGATACAACTACATTTTTGAACTCGTGATTAATTTTAACCACTTTAAAGTCCATGTTCTTGTTAGTATATTGATCATAATCTCTTATTGGTTTGACATCAATTTGAGATCCAGGAAGAAAGGCTTCAATACCAAAAACATCAACAATCATTCCGCCTTTAGTTCTACACTTTACAAAGCCCTGAACAACTTCACCAGTATTATGAGCTGCATTTACTCTATCCCAAGCTTTAATAACTCTTGCTTTTCTGTGGGAAAGAACCAATTGTCCAGATTTATCTTCTCTAGTATCTACAATTACTTCAACTTTATCACCAAGCTTTAGATCAGGGTTATATCTAAACTCATTTTTTGAAATTACACCTTCTGACTTAGCATTAATATCAATAATGATATCTTTATCTGTCATATGGATCACTTCACCTAATATAATATTATCATCTGAAGTATCAACAAAATTTTTCTCAACTAGCTTTTCAAATTCTTTAATTTGTTTCTCATCTAATTCGTCAATACCTTCTTTGTACTGATGCCAATTAAAATTAGACAAGAAATCATCTTGAGTATCAACTTTTTTTGTTGGTTTTTTTGCAGAAGCTTTTTTTGGAGCTTTTGTTAGTGTATTTGACTCCTCAGATTTAGTTTTTTCAGTATTTTCTTCACTCATAGTGCGCAAAAATATAATTTATTAATTTATTGACAAAGATTAGTTATGTTTTTTATTACACTAATAAATAATTTTTTCAAGTATTTCCTCAAATACCTGGTCAATAGTTAGATAGCCTACATCAATTACATGAGCATCTTCAGCTTTTTTAAGTGGAGCAATATCTCTAGTACTGTCTTTGTTATCTCTTTCTCTAATCTCTCTTTCAATTGATTCGATTTTGACACTCTCATCGTTTATTTCTTTATGACGTCTTTTAGCTCTAATTTCTGGATTAGCATACAAGAAGAACTTATAATCTGCATCAGGAAAGACAACAGTTCCAATATCTCTTCCATCAATAATTATAGAAGAAAGTTTAGACGATTTTCTTAAAAGATTATAAACGAACTTTCTTATTTCAGGTTTCTTTGCATATTCACTAACACTTATAGATACCTTATGTCCTCTAATTTTAGATGTAACATCTTCACCGTTTAAAAAGATAGAAAAGGTATCGTTTTTAAATTTTTGAGAAATATGAATTTTACTTAAAAGATCATTATCTAATTTTTCTCTTGAATTTATTTGATTTCTTATTAAAAAAAGTGTTATAGCTCTGTAGTAAGCACCTGAATCTTTATAATCAATATTTAACTCTTTAGCAATTTTCTTTGCTTGAGTACTCTTACCAGTAGATGCTTCACCATCAATCGCAATTATCATAAAAATTAAATTATATTTTTTTTGGATTTAAGACCTTTCTGTTTGTAAGAGAGTGAGATACTACATCGATCATATTGTCAACATAAATAAAGTTTAAACCTTTAAGATACTTTTGATCTATTTCTTCAATATCCTTTTTATTGTGTGAACTTAAAATAATTTCCTTGATATCTGCTCTTTTAGCAGCTAGAATCTTTTCTTTTATTCCTCCTACAGGAAGCACTTTTCCTCTAAGAGTAATCTCTCCTGTCATAGCAAGGTTCCTCTTAACTCTTTTTTGAGTAAATAAGGAGACAAGAGATGTAAGTATAGTTATACCTGCACTTGGACCATCTTTAGGAGTAGCTCCTTCAGGAACATGAATATGAATATTATATTTTGAGAAGTCAATTTCTTTATTGATTCCAAGGTAGTGGTAATTAGATTTAATGAATTCTAATGCAATTACAGCAGATTCCTTCATTATCTTTCCAAGGTTACCTGTAATTGACATGTTTCCTTTACCATCTGACAATGATGATTCAATGAATAAAATTTCACCACCAACAGAAGTCCATGCAAGGCCAGTAACTACTCCAGCAAAATTGTTATTTTCATATTTATCTCTAAAAAATTTCGGAGGACCTAAAACATCTTTTAAATAATTTTCATTAGTGTAATTATTATACTTAGAATTTGAAACTATATTTTTACCTTTATTTCTGATAAGTTTTGCAATTTGTTTCTCAAGATTTCTAACTCCAGATTCTCTTGTATAGCCGCTTATAATCTGTTTAATGTTTTTGTTGGATATTTTAAAATCAGAAGAATTCATACCATGCTCAGACAATTGTTTTTTAATTAAAAACTTATTTGCAATTGAGACTTTTTCTTCAGAGGTATACCCAGATACATTTATAAGCTCCATTCTGTCAAGTAAAGCAGGATGCATTGTAGATAAATTATTAGCTGTTGCAACAAACATTACTTTTGAAAGGTCATATCCTATTTCTAAGAAATTATCATGAAAAGAATTGTTTTGTTCAGGATCAAGTAGCTCTAGTAATGCAGATGAAGGATCACCTTGAGAACCACTAGAAATCTTATCAATTTCATCTAAAACAAACACTGGATTAGATGTACCTGATTTTCTAATACTTTGTATAATCCTTCCAGGCATTGCTCCAATATACGTCTTTCTATGTCCTCTAATTTCAGCTTCATCTCTTAACCCACCTAGCGAAACTCGAACATACTCTCTATTTATTGATTTAGATATAGATTTACCTAGAGAAGTTTTACCCACACCAGGAGGACCATATAAGCATAATATTGGTGACTTCATATCTTTTCTTAATTTTAGGACAGCTAAATACTCAATGATTCTTTTTTTTACATCATCTAGACCAAAATGATCTTTATCTAAAATTTTTTGGGCTTTTTCTAAATCAAAATTATCTTCAGAATAGTTTTTCCATGGCAAATCAACCAGTAAGTCTAAGTAGTTTCTTTGAACGGAATATTCTGCAACTTGAGAGTTCATCCTCTTTAATTTAGACAATTCTTTTTCAAAATGAAATTTTGTCTCTTCACTCCAAATTTTATTTTTTGATTTTTTTATTAATTCTTGAATATCTTCTTGATATGAATTTTCCCCAAGCTCTTCTTGAATTGTTTTCATCTGCTGTTGCAGATAATATTCTCTCTGCTGTTGATCTAAATCATTCCTTACTTTTGATTGAATATCGTTTTTAAGAGCAAGTTTTTCGTATTCTACATTTAAAAATTTAAGACATTTCATAGCTCTATTTTGAATACTAGTACTTTTAAGTAAATCTTGTTTCTCTTTAATACTAATATTCAAGTTAGATGAAACAAAATTGATCAAGAATGCAGAACTATGGATGTTTTTTATTGCAAAAGATGCGTCTGATGGAATATTAGGATTCTCTTTAATAATTTTTAAAGATATATCCTTTATTGCATCAATTGTTGCCGAGAATTTACTGTTTGACTTTTTTAGTATATCATCAGAGACAGAATCAATAGAAGCTTGAATATATGGATCCGTTTTAACAACAGATTTAATCTTAAATCTTTTTTTTCCTTGAATTATAACAGTTGTATTTCCATTAGGCATCTTTAAAACCCTTAATATTTTTGCTACAGTTCCTACTTCATATATATTCTCTATACCTGGATTTTCATCATTAATACTTTTCTGAGCTATAACTCCAATTAATTTACTGGACTTATTAGCATCTTTTATTAATCTAATAGATTTATCTCTTCCTGCATTTATTGGAATAACTACACCTGGAAAAAGTACTGTATTTGTAAGTGGAAGTATTGGTAAAACCTCAGGTAGTGTTTCTTTTTCAAGTGCCTTTTCATCTTCATTTGTCATTAATGGAATAAAATCAGATTCATCACTAAAATCATCTAATGACATTATGTCAATATTATTGAAAATAATACTCATTTATAACTATTTAAGGTCATTATGTCAGAAAATTTAGAAAAAGATTGATTTAAATAAATCGAATAGTTTCAGACAATAATCACACTTATATAAAGACAAAAGCTATGCCAACTTACTTCTATCAATTCTAGGAACTCTAATTAATAATAATGCTCCAATAAAAAAGAAAAACATAAATATTAAAACTGAAAATCTAACTGATCCTGTTATTTGTGCAGAGAAAGCATAGAAACATAAACCGAAGAAAATACCTATTTTTTCTGTTACATCGTAAAAACTAAAAAAAGATGTTGTATCATTTGTTTTTGGTATAAATAGTGAAAAGGTAGCTCTTGCAACAGGCTGTGTACCTCCCATTAAAAGTCCAACAAGTCCTGCAATTAAATAAAATTGATTTGGAGTTTCAATATAAAAAGCATAAAAACACACTAATGACCAAAGAAATATTGCAAATGTTAATACTATGATATTCCCAAATTTTTGAGCCAATTTTGTAAAACTATAAGCACCAGCAATTGCGACAACTTGAATAAGTAGAATACTAATTATCAGACCGACTGTCTGCTCAGCAGGACTAGGCCATTGAATTTCAGTTACACCAAAGTACGATGCAATATAAAGTACTGTTTGAAGCGAAAATGAGAAAATAAAAAATGCAGATAAGAACCTTCTAAATCTTTTACTGGATCTAATTATTTTATAAACATCCTTTAACTCTTTAAATCCATTCCAAAATATATTTTTTGGAATATTTATATTATTATTTCCTTTAGGTAAATGATAAAAAGAGTATTGACTAAAACTTAGCCACCATAAACCAGTTAAGGCAAATGACAGTTTCATGGCATTTTTATCAGAACTAAAGCCAAAATCTTCGTAAAAGTAAATCATTATTAAATTAACTAATAGAAGTATAACACTTCCAATGTACCCCATTGTAAAACCTTTTGCACTGACCATATTTGTTTGTAAAGGAAATGTAATATCAGTCAAATATGAATTATAATAAACTAAACTACCCCAGAACCCAAGTAATGAAAGAAAATATAGGATAAGACTGAATTCTATATTTTCTATTTCAAACCAGTATAGTCCGATACATGAGATAGAGCCCATGTAAACAAAAAACTTCATAAAAATTTTTTTATTTCCTATATAGTCTGCTATACCACTAAGTATAGGAGAAATAAATGCAATTAAAAGAAAACATAATCCTGAAATAAGACTAATCAAGGTGTCTTTATTAACATCTATATTAAATATCATTATTGAATTTATATCTGAAAAAACATATGTAGAGTAATAAATTGGGAAAATTGCAGAAGAAATAACTAATGAATAAACTGAATTTGCCCAGTCATAGATTGTCCAAGCACCGATCAATTTTTTACTTCCCTTTGGATGGTCGGTTTTTTTTAGCATAAATTTATATCATTGACAAAGTAAGTAAATAAATTAAAAGATATTTATATTTGTCAAAAAATACAGATGTACTTTAAATTGCACATATTTGGACTAGTTTTTTTTAGTTTTACTTTATTAAACTGCCAAACACAAATAGACAAACAAGAACCTAAAATTACATATAAAGTGAATAAATCAGAAGAAGAGTGGAAAGAAGAATTATCTCCAGAAGAATTTGAGATATTAAGAAATAAGGGTACTGAAAGACCCCATACAGGAATATATAATATGCATTTTGAGGATGGTGTTTATGAATGTAAGGCATGTGGACAACCATTATTTAAGAGTGATAGTAAATTTATGTCCGATTGTGGATGGCCTAGCTATGAAGGGGCAATTCCAGGTGCAATAGTCTATAAAAAAGATACTAGCCTGGGGATGATTAGAACTGAAATTTTATGTTCTAATTGTGGTGGCCATCAAGGTCATGTATTTGATGATGGCCCAACAGCAACTGGAAAAAGGTATTGTGTTAATTCTGCAAGTATAAATTTTATAAATAATAAAAGAAATGACTAAAAAATATGATTTAATTGTTCTTGGAAGTGGTCCTGGAGGATATGTTACTGCTATTAGAGCATCACAACTTGGGCTAAAGACTGCTATAGTAGAAAAGGAAAGTTTAGGTGGAGTTTGTTTAAATTGGGGATGTATACCAACTAAAGCTCTTTTAAAATCTGCACAAGTATTTGAATACTTGAAAAAAGCTGATTCGTATGGACTAAAAGTTAAAGATTTTGACAAAGATTTTGAATCGGTTGTTAAAAGATCTAGGAGTGTAGCAGATGGTATGAGCAAAGGAGTAACTTTCCTTATGAAGAAGAATAAAATTGATGTTATTAATGGATATGGTAAGGTGTTACCAAATAAAAAATTATCAGTTGAAAATAATGGTGAAGTTCAAGAGTTTGAGTCATCAAATATAGTTATAGCAACAGGAGGTAGATCAAGAGTAATTGAATCTATTCCTCAAGATGGAAAAAAAATCATCGGATATAGAGAAGCAATGACTCTACCTAAACAACCTAAAAAAATAATTATTGTTGGATCAGGAGCAATTGGAATTGAATTTGCTTATTTCTATAATTCTATGGGTACTGAAGTAAAAATAATTGAATATTTGGATAGAGTCCTTCCTGTTGAAGATAAAGATATTTCAAATCAACTAAGTAAAATCTTTAAAAAGTCAGGAATTGAAATATTAACTAGCTCTGAAGTGATTTCATCTGAAACTAAAGGTAAGGGTGTAAAAGTTCAAATTAAATCTAATGGGCAAATATCTGAGCATGAAGCAGACATTGTCTTATCTGCAGTAGGTGTAAAAAGCAATATAGAGAATATTGGGCTTGAAGAAGTTGGAATAGCAGTTGATAAAGATAAAATTATAGTCGATGAATTTTATCAAACAAATATTCCTGGATACTATGCAATTGGGGATGTTACATCTGGACAAGCATTAGCCCATGTTGCTTCAGCTGAGGGCATACTTTGTGTTGAGAAAATTGCTAAACATGATGTAGAACCAATTGATTATAATAATATTCCTGGGTGTACATATTGCTTCCCTGAGGTTGCCTCTGTTGGACTAACTGAAGAAAAAGCTATTGAAAAAGGATATCAAATTAAGGTTGGAAAATTTCCTTTTACTGCATCTGGTAAGGCGCAAGCATCTGGTCATCCAGATGGATTTGTTAAAGTTATTTTTGATGAAAAATATGGAGAGTGGTTAGGTTGCCATATGATTGGTGCTGGAGTAACAGATATGATTGCTGAAGCTGTTCTAGGCAGAAAGCTTGAAACAACAGGTAAAGAAATACTTAAGTCTGTTCACCCTCACCCAACAATGAGTGAAGCGTTAATGGAGGCTGTTGCCGATGCTTACGATGAGGTTATTCATCTCTAGAACAGAAGCTTTCGATAGCTAACTCATAACTTTTAAGTCCAAATCCTATAATTATCCCATCAACTACTGGTGATAAATAAGAGCTATGTCTATATTTTTCTCTTGAAAAAGTATTAGATATATGAACTTCAATAACTTTTGTGTTAATTGCTTTTATTGCATCACCTATTCCAACAGAAGTATGAGTATAAGCAGCAGCATTAATTATTATACCATCTGAGTCCATAGAATCTTGAATATAATTTATTAATTCGCCTTCAATATTTGATTGATAATATTCTAAATTAATATTAGGATATTTTGATCTAAGTGAATTAAGAAAGGTGTCAAAATCTTGGTTCCCATAAATATCAGTTTCTCTTGAACCAAGGAGATTCAAATTAGGACCATTAATTATTGTTAATTTCATATATTATAAAGGTAAAACTTAAACAGGAATAAAAAAAAATGAATTGGGATACTAGTATTGAAAATTTTAAGAATTATCTAAAACTCGAAAGAGGTTTAAGTATGAATTCAATAAAAAGCTATGAATTTGATCTAGTTCAATTTAAAAATTTTATAATTGAAAATAACATTAATGAATCACCAAAAAAATGCAGTTCATCTTCAGTTAAAAGATATCTTTATAAAAATTTCTCTAATAAAAAGTCTAGAAGTCAAGCCAGAAGTATTTCAGCATTAAAAAGTTTCTTTAATTACTTATTATTTGAAGGTAAAATTAATTCGTCTCCTTTAAATGATATAGAAAGTCCTAAAATTGAAAATAAATTGCCAGAAGTTCTATCAGAAGATGAAATAAAAAGATTGATTTCTTCTGTTAATCTTGATACAGAATTTGGACAAAGAAATAAAACTATAATTGAAGTTTTATATGGAACAGGCATTAGAGTTAGCGAACTGACTGATCTAAAACTTTCAAACATTTTTTTTATTGAGAATCTTTTAAAGGTATCTGGAAAAGGTAATAAAGAAAGGTTTGTTCCTTTAGGTAAAATTGCTTCAATAGAGATTAAAAAGTATTTAAATGATAGAGATAAACTAAAAATTGATTCAAAATTTTCCGATATACTTTTTTTAAATAGATACGGAAGACAGCTAACAAGATCAATGATATTTAAGGTTATCAATGATTCATGTAAAAATGCAAAAATTCATAAAAAAATTAGCCCTCATACATTAAGACACTCATATGCAACTCATCTTCTAAAAAATGGTGCAGACTTACGAACAATTCAACTTATACTTGGACATGAAAGTATTACTACAACTGAAATATACACTCACTTAGATACTTATCATTTAGAAGAGGTTTTAAAAAAATTCCACCCTAGAGAAAATGAAAATTAATATTAATCTTTCATTAGTCTGAATCCTTCACCATGCACATTGATAATTTTGAGTGATGAATCTTTTTCAAGATATTTTCTAAGTTTTGCAATATATACATCCATACTTCTTGATGTGAAATAGTTAGCATCTCTCCAAATCTTATTCAAGGCAATATCTCTAGGTAGCAAATCATCAAAACTAATTACTAACATTTTTAGTAACTGATTCTCTTTAGGAGATAGTTTAAAAGTATTTCCTTCTTTATGAGTTAATATTCTAAGCTTAGAGTTGAAGGAAAATTCACCAAAATCAAACTCAAAAACATCTTTTTCCTCTATATTTACTGATGGTTTTCTATTAAGTATAGATTTTATTTTTGCAAGTAATATTTCAGAGTCAAAAGGTTTTGTCAAATAATCATCTGCGCCTATCTTATACCCTTTTAAAACATCATCTTTTAGGTTTTTTGCGGTAAGAAAAATTACAGGAATAGTTTCATTAACTTCTCTAATTTCTTTTGCCAGTGTTAAACCATCTTTAAATGGCATCATTATATCTAAAATACATAAATCAAATACTGATTTATTATACTTCTCAAATCCCTCGATTCCATTCACTGCAAGTGTAACATCATAATTATTGATAGTTAAATAATCTTTAAGTATCCTTCCAAAATTAGGATCATCTTCTACTAATAGGATTTTTTTATCTGATTTCATCTTTAAGTGTTTTAAAATTTATATAGAACTTAGTTCCAGAATCTTTTTTGCTTTCAAGCATAATTTTACCCTTATGAAAATCAACAATCTTTTTTACATATGAAAGTCCTAATCCATGACCTTTAATATCATGTATATCTCCATTTTGCTCTCTGTAAAACTTTTCAAATATCATCTTTTGAGTATTTTTGTCCATACCAATTCCATTGTCTTGCACACATAATTCTATACTATCGCCAATATTTTTTGTTGAGACTATAATTATTGGTTTGCTTCTTGAATATTTAACAGCATTATCTAAAATATTAATGATAATATTTTCTAGATGATTACTATTTCCTAATATATATGAATTATTTGCATTTAAGTTAATATTAATAGAGCCTTTATTACTTTCAACTATAAGCCTTAAATGCTCTATGGCATCCTCAATAACTTCATGGATATTTGTCTTTTCCATATCAAATGGATTAGAACTTCTCTCCAACTGAGATATTGTTAATATATTTTCAACTTGAGATAGCATTCTTGAATTCTCTTCCCTAATCATACCAAGGTATGAAGTGATTTTGTCGTTAATAATATTTTTTGAGCTTAATATTGCATCTAGTGCTAAATTAATAGTTGCAATAGGTGTTTTAAATTCATGAGAAATATTGTTTATGAAATCAGTCTTTATTTCTGATAGCTTTTTCTGTTTAATTATTTGATACAGAGCACTTGTTGAAATAACAATTATTATTAAGGTGAGCATAAAAGATAGAGTAGCTACACCTATTATACCTGATAAAACATATTCTTGTTTTTCAGGAAATGAAACAATAAGATCATATTTTATAGGACTAGATCTATCATAAAAAAAAGGTATAGAATATTTAGGACCTGATTGTACCTCAATATAATTATTAGACTTAATTTTTGTAGAAAGATTATTGCTGTAGATTCCAAACTCATATGGGGTAGTGATATTTCTATCACTAAAACCTTGGTTTAAAAGAATCTGAATCTCTCTAGAAGTTGTTCTCTTATGAATTGGTAATGATGATGCATACTCTTGGAAAGCTGATTTATATTTTTCAAATTTAAATAAGTCAATATCTTCAACACTCTTTAATTTAGAAATTGAAGAATTTAACCTATTCTCTCTTCTGTCAAATATGTTCTTATTAACAATAGTAGTTTTAACTGCTTTATAATCCTTTAACTTATCATCCCCATACCTGTTTGATAAATTATCAGGAAGGTTGATATTATAATCTTCTTCTAAAATGCCATAAGCAAAAAAAGTTGAAAGATTTGAAGATTGATCCTCATCTAAAAATAGAAAAACATCAGTAAAATTTTGTTCATCTGGTGTTCCAATAGAATCAATTAAAATTTGATAAGTGTTTACATAATCATTTAATTCCCTATTTTGAATTTCATCAACAACTTCTCTTAATGTTCGAGTAACAGCTAAAGAAAATTCTTCTTCTTTATTTTTCCAAGAGGAATATATCCAATATCCTTGCATCAGAATTATTCCTATTAAGGAAAATGACATTAAAAAAACAAGTGAAGTATATTTTTTTCTATTCATTGACTATAAAATTCTCAAAATTTAAAATTTTAATTTCTTAATAAAATGTTAAGAAACTAATTTAATTTTATTAATGTATTGTGAACTTCTAATACTTTTTCCTCCAATTCAGTGAAATTGATATTATCAATTATAAAATCACATTTATCAATAATTTTAGTTTCACTTATCTGATTTTGCATTCGAATTAATATATCATCTCTAGATAGTTTATCTCTTTGTATAACCCTATCAATTCTAATTTCTCTAGGAGCTCTAACGTAAATAATCTTATCAAAAAGATTCTCAGTTTTAGTCTCAAAAATAATTGCTGCTTCTTTTACAATATACCTCTCATGCTTATGTTTAAAACAAAAATTATCAAATTCTTTAGCTACAGCAGGATGAATAATTGAATTAAGAGAGTTAAGTTTTTTATTATCGTTAAAGACTATTTTAGAAACTAATTTTGAGTTTAATTTATTTTCATTATAAATATCTTCTCCAAATATTTGTTTTATTGAGTGAATAATTTTTTTATCTGAATTAATTAACTTTTTTGCAGATTTATCAGCATTGTAAGTACTTATTCCAATTTTTTTAAAGATTTTTAAAACACTAGATTTACCAGATCCAATTCCTCCGGTTAATCCTATAACTTTCATTATGAATTTAATTTATCTATAATTTCTTGACTTACACCAACACTTGAAAAACCACCATCATTATAAATATTTTGAAGAGTAACTCTTTTTGTATAATCAGAGAAAAGTGACACAGTTAAATTAGCACAATCTTCAGCAGTAGCATTACCAAGGGGTGAAGTTAAATCAGCGTATTTAAGAAAATCATCTAATCCTTTTACTCCCTTTCCAGCAGTTGTCAAAGTTGGTGATTGAGATATTGTGTTTACTCTAACATTTTTTTCTTTGCCAAAGAAATAGCCAAAACTCCTTGCAATGGATTCTAAATATGCCTTATTATCAGCCATATCGTTATAATTTGGGAAAGTCCTTTGTGCAGCTATATAAGTTAAAGCAACAATACTACCCCACTCATTCATTGCATCTAATTTAAATAGAGATTGCATGAGCTTGTGAAAAGATACTGCAGAAACATCCCAGCCTTTAGCTAGCCAATCATAATTTAAATCGGTGTAGTGTTTACCCTTTCTAACATTAACAGACATTCCAATCGAATGAAGGACAAAATCTAATTTTCCGTTAAACTTTTCAGTTGCATGAGAGATTAACTTTTCTAAATCTTCTAAATTAGTTGCATCAGCAGGAATTGTATCAGAATTCGTTTTTTTTGCTAATTCATTTATTGTGCCCATCCTTATTGAGACAGGGGCATTAGTAAGGATAAACTCCCCTCCCTCTTCATATACCTTTTCAGCTGTCTTCCATGCAATAGAACTGTCATCTAGTGCACCGAAAATTATACCTTTTTTACCTTTTAAAATATTATTTGCCATATTGTAAATATAGTTTAATTCAATAACTCATTAGCAAGTTCATTTGCTGATTTGTTTGATTTATCTCCTGATAACATTTCAGCAATTTCTTTCACTCTTTCTTTATCTTCAAGTAATTTGATATCAGTTATAATCTTATTTTCAACTTCCTTTTTAAAAACCTTATAGTGATAGTCACCTTTTGATGCAACTTGAGGTGTATGTGTTATTACAATAACTTGCATATTTTTTGACATTTTATCCATTAAATCTGCAACTTTAGAGGATACAGATCCTGATATACCAGTGTCAATTTCATCAAAAATTATGGTTGATAACTTAATATAGCTTGATAAAATAGATTTAATTGAAAGCATTATTCTTGATACTTCTCCACCAGAAGCTATATTTCTTAGATCACTATATTTGTCTCCTTTATTTGACTTCAGTAAAAATTTACCTTCACTAAATCCATTTTTTTGTATTGATTCTGTTTTTGATAAATCAATTTTTATCTCTGAATTATTCATACCCAACTCAGAAAGATTTTGATTCAATAATTTTTCAAAATCATTCTTAACAGAATATCTTTTTTCATGAATAGAATTTGCTCTAGAGGTGAGATCCTTTATTAAATCATCCTTTAAAGATTTTAAATCTTTAATTTCTTGATCAATATTTTGATGTCCATCAATAACTAATAATAGGTTTTCTTTTATATTAATTAATTCATCTATTGATGACACTCTATGTTTATTTTGTAATGTATAAATTTTATTTAGATTTTCTCTTAATTTATTTATATCTTCTTCTGAGCTAGAAAGATCATTAAGTATTAATTGCGAATCATCAATAATATCATTTAATCTTTGGATTATTGAGCTAAGGTTATCAGCTAAAGATTTAACTCGATTAGAGGATCCTGTGACTTTATTTAACTTTCTAACAATGTTTAAGAGCCTTTCTGATATTCCTATATGCTCCGAATTAAACTCTTCATTAATTAGAGATAATGCCTCTTTGATATCATCAACACTATCTGCCTCTTTAACTTTATTCTCTATATAATCTAGATCAATAGAATCCAGATCAGTACTATTAAATTCATTTAATAAATAATTATTATAATCAAGATCTGATTCAAGAGTATTTCTCTGTATTTCTTTTTCTTGGATTTTTTTTTCTAATTCAACTAAAGACTTAAAATCTTTTTTATATGTATTTGCATTAACAGTGTTACTTGACAAAGAATCAAGAATTAAAAAAATAAAGTTTGTATCTAGTATTTTAAGGTTATTAAACTGAGAATGAATATCGAGTAAAGAGTTTGTTAAACTTGTTAATTGATCTAACCTTACAGGTGTATCATTAATAAATGCTCTTGATTTTCCATTTTGATTAACCTCTCTTCTAATTATTGTCTGATTATCATAATCTAAATCACTATCCAAAAAAAATATTTCAAGGTCTTTACCTTCGAGGTCAAAAGTTGCTTCAACAAAGCACTTTTTGTCTTTGTTGATAATTTTTGTATTATCAACTCTGGAACCAAGAACAAGTGACAACCCTCCAAGTAAAATTGACTTTCCAGCTCCTGTCTCTCCTGTAATCGAAGTCATACCATTTTCAAATGATATTTCAATATTATCAATTAGAGCGTAATTACTTATTTTTAATTTTTTTAACATTCTTATAAATAATTTCCATTATGTCAATTGAAACATCTTTTTTATGTTTTTTTTCAAATGGAGTAATTTCTAGATTTGAATTTATAAAATCAATTTGATTAAAGTCATTTGAAATTGGATTAAAATCCCCAATTTTATTAACTATAATTGCATCAAGGTTTTTTGATTTTAATTTCAAAATTGCATTATCAATGTGATTTTCAGTCTCTAAGGCAAATCCAATTAAATATTGGTTCATTTTAATTTTACCTAATTCTTTAATTATATCCTTGGTATGTTTAAGTTTAATTGAATCTAAACCTTCATCTTTTTTGATTTTAGAGTTTTTAAATTCAACTGGTTTAAAATCAGAAACAGCTGCAGAGCAAATTACAACGTCAGATGATTTAAAATGTATCATGATTTCTTCAAACATTTGATCAGAATCAAAAACTCTATATGTATCTATGTTAAATAAGTCCATTGATAAATTTGTTGGACCTAAGATAAGTTTCACATTTGCACCAAGAGAGATAGCAGCTTTAGCTAAGTAGTATCCCATTTTTCCAGATGAACTATTTCCAATAAATCTAACTGGATCAATTTTTTCATGAGTAGGACCAGCAGTTATTAAAAAATTAAGATTATTAAGCGGAAGTAATTCTTTAAGTTTAATTTCAATATGTTCAATTATCTCCTCTGGTTCTAACATTCTTCCTTCACCTTCTAATCCACTTGCAAGTAAACCTTTACCTACAGGAAGTACATTAGTCCTATTTTTTACTAGTTTCTTAATATTTTCTTGATTAAGAGAATTTCTATACATTTCAAGATCCATAGCTGGAGCAATAAAAACAGGACAACTACTTGACAAATAACATGCTAAAAGAATATTATCACATTTAGCATTTGCCATTGAAGATATAGTATTTGATGTAGCAGGAGCAATTATAAAAATATCAGCCCACTCTGAAAGTTCAACATGATTGTTCCATTTAGGATTTCCATTTTTTTTACTAGAAAATTCAGAATAAACATCATTTTTTGAAAGAGTAGAAAGAGTTAAAGGAGTTACAAACTCTTTTGAAGAAGGAGTCATAACCACTTTCACATTACAGTCTAATTTAACAAGCAACCTTATAAGTAAAGGTATTTTATAAGCAGCTATTCCACCTGAAACTCCTACTAGTATATTTTTTTGAGCTAAAACACTCATTATATTGAAGTTTATTACTCAGTTTCAGCTTCAGTATCCCTATAATAGATTTTATTTTCAAGCCATTCATCTATAGCAATTGCATATGGCTTAGGAAGTTTTTCATAAAATTTGGAAACTTCAATTTGCTCTTTATTCTCAAAGACTTCTTCTAGACTATCATTGTGAGTAGCAAACTCATCAAGTTTGTCATGTAATTCTTTTTTAATTTCAGAGTTAATCTGAGCCGATCGTTTAGCAATTATTGAAATAGCCTCATAAATATTATCGGTTGGATTTTCAATCTCAAGTTTATTATATGTTTTTGTGCTGTTAGCTGCGTTAGAATTTCTGTATTTATTCATTAGTTTATTTATAAAAGTTGTTTTGCAATATTAATCTTTTCAGATAAGTCTTCAATGAAAATTGTATCTGGATAATACCTTAAAAAATTATCAAGTGATCTTTCTAATTCTGTTACCCTTTCAACAATTCTTGACTCAATACTATTAATAGCTATTTCATATTGAGATAACCACTTATAATAGAGAGCCTCCTCTCTAAAAATAGTACCAGGATTGTCAGCTATAAAATTATCAATTGATTTAATTGCTGAGTTATAATCTCTAATAGTATAGTATTGCTTTGAAATTTCAAAGTCTTTTTTTTCTAGCTTATTCTGAAGCTCATCCATTAATTCAAGTGCTTCTGAAACATATTCACTATTTGGGAATCTATTTATAAAAACCTGGAATTTATCAACAGCAATGAATGTATCATCTTGATCAAGAGAATATAGGGGAGATAACATAAAATATGATTTAGCCTCCATGAAATATGCTTCTTGAATCCTTTGGCTATTTGGATAAGATTTTATAAAATTTTCAAATTGAATTGCAGCAGAGTAATAAAGCTTAGTCTCGAAATATGAATTAGCAAAAAAGTAGACTAGTCTTTCACCTTGGGGCTTTCCTCTATAACTTGGTATAATTTGCTCTATTAATGCATTTGCTCTTCTATACTCACCATTATTATAGTAATTTTCAGCTGCAGTATATTTTTCAACCTCATTTTCAGTACTATTAAGTAGCTTTTGATAATCATTACATGATAGCAATAAGAATGTGATAGACACTAAAAAGAAAACTCTATACATATAGATTTATTGTTTGGCAAATTTAATATAAGTTTATGAAATAAGGTCTATTAAATTAACTTCATTAATTATAGATACCCCAAGTTCATTAGCAGTATTCAATTTTGATGGTCCAGTATTGTTACCTGCAATTAGATAATTAGTTTTCTTGCTAACTGATGAACTAACTTTACCGCCATTTAATTCTATTATATTCTTTATCTCATCTCTACTATGAGATTCAAATACACCTGAGATAACAAATATTTTACCACTCAATTTTGTAGAATGAGTATCATTATCTTTTTGATAGAAATTTAAACCAAAAGATTTAAGCTTATTTATTAATTGGATATTATTGATATCACTAAAAAAATCAACTATGCTCTTTGCAGTTTTATCTCCAATTTCATCAATAGATGATAAAGATTCAATATCCATTAAAGCTAATTTATCTATTGAATCAACATGTTTAATTATTTTTTTTGATGCAGACTCACCCACATATCTAATACCTATACCAAATAAAACTTTTTGAAATGAATTTAATTTTGATTCTTCAATCCCTTTCCTAAGATTTTCTGCTGATTTTTCACCATAACCCTCAATTTTAGAAATTTCATCATAATTAAGATTATATATATCAGCTATATCTCTTAAAAAACCTAAATCATAGAAAAGTCTAATTGTTTCATCTCCCAGTCCATCAATATTCATTGCTTTTCTTGATACAAAATGTTGAATTCTTCCAATAGCTTGAGTTCTACAACCTGTGTAATTTAAACAAAAATAGTTCGCTTCAGATTCCAGTTTTTGAAGCCTGCTATTGCACTCAGGGCAAATTTCCGGAAAGATAATTTCATCTTCTAAAGCACCTCTTCTTTTTTCATCGATACCAGTAATTTTAGGAATTATCTCTCCACCTTTTTCAACAAAAACAAAATCGTTATACCTTAATTTTAACTTGAGCATTTGATCATAACTATGAAGAGAGGCTCTTTTGACAGTTGAACCGGAAATTAAAACGGGCTCAAGATTTGCAACTGGAGTTATAGCGCCAGTTCTTCCAACATTAAATGAAATAGATTTTAATCTAGTAGAAAGATTTTCTGCCTTATACTTATATGATATTGCCCATCTTGGAAATTTTGATGTGAACCCAAGTTCCCTCTGAAAATCTATCTTATTTATTTTAATAACTACTCCGTCAATCTCAAATGGTAAAGTTTTTCTATTTATTTCCCAATATTTAATATACTCTTTTACTCCTTTAATACTATTGACTACTTTTTCATAATTAGGTACATTAAATCCCATTTCTCTTGCAAGATTTAATAATTCAGAATGATCCTCCATAGTTATATCATCAGAAACAATAGAGTATAAAAAACATTCTAAAGGTCTTCTTGCAACTTCATTGGAATCTAACATTTTAATACTTCCAGAGGCAGTATTTCGAGGATTCATAAATGGCTGTTCACCATAATCCTTTCTTTTTTTATTAAGCTTATTAAAAGAGTCTAATGGAATAATTATTTCGCCTCTAATCTCAAATTTATTTTTTTTGAAACTATCTGGTAATTTAATAGGTATTGATGATATTGTCTTTAAATTTTTTGTAATGTTATCTCCATTTAGTCCATCACCCCTTGTTAATCCCCTTACAAGTTTACCTTTATCATAAAATAAATTAACAGATGCACCATCATATTTAAGTTCACAACAAAAATCAAAATCTGTTGTACCAATTTTTTTTACTACCCTATTATACCAAGCTTCAAGTTCTTCAGAAGAATAAGTATTATCTAGTGAATACATAGGAAAAATATGAGATTCTGAATCGAATTTTTTAGATAAACCACCACCAACTCTATTTGTAGGAGAATTTTCATCCTTAAATTGTGGATAATCATTTTCAAGTCGTACTAGATCTTTAAGAAGCTCATCATACTCAATATCAGATATGATATTTTTATGAAGATCATAATAATAATGATTATGCTGGTTAATTAGATCTCTTAATTCCTGTATTTTTTGTTTAATCTTATTCATTTAAAATGATAGCTTGACAAGTCTTTTTTTTCCTCTAAAATCCTCTCTAAAGTTAACATCATTTGGCTTAAATTTGATTAATAAATCCTTAAATTCTTTAATAAAAACTGGATTTATTTCAAGATATATTTGACCATCCCTATTTAAATTTTTATTAGCAAAATCAAGTATCTGTTTATAAAAATGAAGTGGATTGTCTATTGGAGCAAATAATGCAATGTAAGGTTCAAAATTTACATTATTATCTATTTCATCTTTTTTAGAATAATCAAGATAAGGAGGGTTTGAGATAATAATATCAAAGAGTTGATTTTTAGTAAATTCTGTGTTTAAATCATACTCTATTATTTTTACATTTGAGTCAAGGTTATCTTTATTAATATTACATACTTGGAGAGCTTCTTTTGATATATCTGCTAATGTTACATCAAAATTTATCAATGTTTTAGATATTGATATTCCTATACATCCTGATCCAGCACCCAAATCAATTAATTTTTTTTTATCATTTGTATTATTATCATCAATAACCCATTGAACTAATTCCTCTGTTTCTGGTCTCGGTATTAAAACACTCTCATTTACATAAAAATCGTTACCAAAAAAACTTTTCTTATTTATAATATAATCTAAAGGATAATTTCTAATCATTTTATTCAGACTTGATATTAAAATCTTATCATTCTCTGGTTTTATAAGAAAATTTGGTTCTAGTGCTATTTTTAAAGGGTCAATATTACATAGCTCTTTAAGTAATATTTTAAAAATATAATCAGATTCCTTGTTTGAAACATTTAATTGAGATCTAAAAAAATCCCTAAATTCAATAATATTCATTTTAAATATTTAAGCATCCAAACAGGACAGGCAGTATGACCAGTATTACCCATTGGTTTATCAATATATTCAAATCCTTTATTTAAATATAATTTTTGAGCTTTGATCATATTAGGCATTGTTTCAATATAACATTTACTGTAATTTGATTTTATTGCAAATGTCAAACACTTATTTATCATTTTATTTCCAAAACCTTTTCCACGAATAGACTTATGAAAATACATTTTTTGAAGTTCACATATATCACTAGTGCTTTCTCTTAATTCACTTATTCCAGCTCCACCTAGTATTTGATTTTTATACTCAATTACGTAATATATAGATCTTGGATTTTGATAAGCTTCAAACATTTTGTCAAGCTCTGGATCTTCATATGCGGAGCCTTTTTTTGGTATTTCCATTTCAACAAGAACTTCCCTAAGAATTATTGAAAGACTTTTGTTATCACTCTTATTAATAGATCTTATTATCATAATAACCTTTTTGGCTTAAATTTACAATTCTATTTTTTAAACAAATTATGGATATACACATTAAATACATGAAAAGATGTATTGAACTAGCATCCAAAGGGATTGGAAAGACATACCCAAATCCTATGGTTGGGTGTGTAATTGTACATAATGATAAAATAATTGGTGAAGGCTTACATCAAGAGTATGGGTGTAATCATGCAGAGGTTAATGCAATCAATAGTGTAGTTGATAAGGACTTACTCAGAGAATCAACCCTCTATGTTAATCTTGAACCTTGTAATCATTATGGAAAAACTCCACCTTGTACAGAGTTAATTCTTAAGAAAGAAATTAAGAATGTGATAATTGGATCAAAAGATCCAAACAATGTTGTAAATGGTAATGGAATTAAAACCCTTGTCTCAAATGGTTGTAATGTAGAGTTCGGTATTTTGAAAAATGAGTGTGATGAGCTGAATAAAAGATTTTTCACATTTCATAATTGTAAGAGACCATATATTATTTTAAAATGGGCAGAATCTAAAGATGGATTTATAAGTCCAAAGAAATCTGATCGAAATAAAAGAGAGGTATTTTGGATTTCAAATGAAGAATCTAAGAAATTGTCACACTATTTTAGAAGTCAAGAACATTCAATCTTAGTTGGAGTTCAGACTGTAATTGATGATGATCCAGAATTAACCACTAGAATGGTTGATGGTAACAGCCCTATAAAAATAATTCTTGACCCGAATAATAGAATCCCATTAAATTCAAAAGTCTTATTTAATAAATCAGAGACAATTATATTTTCATCAACAAAAAATTTAGAATTAAATATAGATAATGAGGTTATTAATCAATTTGATTTTGATTCGATTCTAGAATCGCTATTCAAGCGCGGGATTCAATCAATGATTGTAGAGGGAGGGGCATATACTATTCAAAAGTTCTTAGATGCTGACATATGGGATTGTATTAGAATATTTAAGTCAAATAATAATCTTAATACAGGAGTGATTTCTCCAAAATATGAAGTTGATAAATTAGAATTTAGATTGATTGGAGATAACAAGTTTTATGAGATTTTTAAAAATTAAAATATATCACTAATTATTTTAGGACACCTCTGTGGTTTCATAGATTTTGAATTTAAAAAAGCTAAAGTTGTAGAGCCTTCTGTAGTCAGCTCATCATTTTGATTAAAAATTTGATAGGTAAATTCAATAGTAGAAGTTGGTTTTTTTTTGCAAAATACATTTATATAAAATAAGTCACCAAAAAAAAGAGATTTAATAAATTTTATATCACACCTAACAACAGGAAGTACTATATTACTTTCTTCAATTTTTTGATAAGGCATTTTCAATTTTTCAAGCCATTCAATTCTTGCTAGTTCAAAAAATTTTAAATAATTACTATGATGAACAATACCCATTTGATCAGTTTCACTATATCTGACTTTTATTGTACTAGTTTTATATTTCATTTTTATATAATGTGAAAGAATTTATTATTTTTCCTACAAATTTATGATACTTGATTTTAAATAAAAAAAAATTAAAAATCAATAGGTAGGCTTATTTTTTTTTCATTTTTTTTTATTAATATTTGCCATCAACTTTAATCAATTGTTAAATATATTCAATTAACCTATAGCCAAGAAAAAAAATGAGTCAATCACCCTCATCTGTATGGAATAACTGTCTAAATTTCATTAAAGATAATATTCAGCCTCAAGCATACAAAACTTGGTTCGAACCAATAATTCCTGTTAAATTATCTGAAGATGTTTTAAGCATTCAAGTTCCTAGTAAGTTTTTCTATGAATGGCTTGAAGAACATTATATTAAGATTCTTAGAATTGCACTTAACAAAGAGTTAGGTTCAAAAGCAAGACTTGTATATGTTATTAGAATGGAAAATACATATGGTAACAAGATACCATTTACTGAAAGTATTCCAAGTTCCTCAAGTAATAGCATAAAAACTCAATCAATTGAATCACCCTTTAGCACTTTTGCAAGTGAATTAAAAAATCCATTTGTAATCCCTGGAATAAGAAATCTTCAAATTGAATCTCAACTAAATCCTAATTATTCATTTGAAAATTTCCTAGAAGGTGATTCAAATAGATTAGCAAGATCAGCTGGAATTGCTGTCTCTAATAAACCTGGTGGAACATCTTTTAATCCATTACTGATTTATGGTGGTGTTGGACTTGGCAAAACACATCTTGCTCATGCAATTGGAGTAGATGTAAAACAGAAATATCCTGATAAAACTGTCTTATACATCTCAGCAGAGAAGTTTACACAACAATATGTTGATTCAGTCAAAAAAAATACAAGAAATGATTTTATACATTTTTATCAGATTATTGATGTTTTAATTGTTGACGATGTTCAATTTCTATCAGGAAAGTCTGGAACTCAAGATGTATTCTTTCACATATTTAATCATCTTCATCAAAATGGCAAACAAGTCATTTTGACTTCAGATAAAGCACCTATTGACATGCAAGATATCGAGCAAAGACTTTTATCAAGATTTAAGTGGGGCTTATCTGCAGAGCTTCATACTCCAAATTTCGAAACTAGAGTTTCAATTCTTAAAAATAAGCTCTATAGAGACGGTGTTGAAATTCAAGATGAAGTAATTGAGTTTGTTGCAAAAAATATAAACTCGAATGTAAGAGAGCTTGAAGGGGCTATTATTTCACTAATTGCTCAGTCTTCATTTAATAAAGCAGAAATAACTGTTGATTTAGCCAAAGAAGTAATAAATAAATTTGTTAAGAATAACAGAAGAGAAGTATCTATTGATTATATACAAAAAGTAGTATCAGACTACTTCCAGATGGATATTCAGACACTTCAATCAAAAACTAGAAAAAGACATATTGTTCAAGCTAGACAAATTGCAATGTATTTTGCTAAAAAGTTTACTAAAGCCTCCCTTGCAAGTATTGGTTCACAAATTGGAAGAAGAGATCATGCGACAGTTCTTCATGCATGTAAAACAGTTGATAATCTTAGCTTTACTGATAAACAATTCAGAAAATACGTTGAGGATCTTAATCAGAAACTAACCAACTAACTTTTACCTGTAAATTCCCCTGCTGTTTATCCAGCGAATATATGCCCTTTTATTTCTATTATGTTCAGACAAGTTACTTGCAAAAAGATGATACCCTCTATTATTTGGGTCAGCAACCATAAACAAATAATTATTTTTTTCGTAGTCTAGAACAGCATCAATAGCTGATATATCAGGCATAGTAATTGGACCTGGTGGAAGACCATAAACTCTATAAGTATTAAATTCTGATTCTAAATTAAGATCACGATAAAGCACCCTTCTAATAATTGTATCAAAATTTTTATAATATTCTTTAATTGAATATATCACTGTTGGATCAGCTTGTAGCCTCATGTTTTTTTTTAGTCTATTGATATATAAACCTGCAACTCTTGGACGCTCATCATTTCTTCTACTTTCAATTTGGACTATTGATGCAAGTGAAATAACTTCTAATTTAGTAAGTCCTATTTTTTTAGCTTTTTCAGATCTGTCTTTATTCCAGAATTTATTATACTCAGCTAACATTCTATCTCTAAAATCTTCAGGAGTAGAGTTCCAATAAATATTATAAGAGTTTGGAATAAAAATTGAAAGAACATTTTGTTCATTAAGATTATTGTCTTCAAGAAATTTTTTATTTCTAAATGCTGATAATAAAGATGTACTATCCGTATATATTTGTTTTGAAACTCTTCCTGCTACATTCTCAACTCTTTCTTGATTGTTAAATGTAACATTAACAGGAGTGTTGTTAAATTTTAAGGAGTTAACAATATCTTTATTACCTATGTCCTTGGCTATTTTAAATCTTCCCGTTTTTTTATTCTTAAGGTATTCAAGTCTTTCTGCAACTTTATAAAATGTCTTTTCAGATTTGATGTATTTTGATATTGAATCGTTAAAAGCTAGACTATCATCCTCCATCACATATAGAAATACACTTTCGTCTTCAAATGAAGTGTTTGGCATGTAATATTTATTGTAGTTGTCAACAATAAATATTAAAGACAGTATTGAAATCGGTATTAAAATTTTTAAATATTTCATTTATTTAAAATTTTTTGAAATAAAATCTCATCATTGAATTTATTATTATAAAAAACCCAGTCTTTTTTTAGACCAACCTCATTATAGCCATTTTTTTTGAATAATGAAATGCTATCAAAATTATTTGAAGAGATATTAGCATATAACTGATGGATTGGAACATAATTCAAAACATGTTCTTCAATTAATTTTAAAGCTAAAGATCCAATTCCTTGGGATCTAAATTTTTCAAATATAATAATTCCAACTCCAGCCCTACGACTAACATAGTCATAATCGAAAAGATCTATGAAGCCGTATGAATTAGCTTCATCAAATATCACAAGTCTAAGTTGCTTATGCTCAATAATATCAAGGTGAGAATTTTCAATAAATTTTTTTAAAGTATGTTTAGAAAATGGTGAAGAAGTGTTTGAGTAAACCCACAATGATTTATCATTCTCTGTATCATACATCATTTCTATATCAGTAGGTTCAAGAGCTCTAAGTCTTAATTTCATCTTGTTCTAGTTAAACAATAGTTAAAATATAATTTTTAATATTATAAAATATTATTTTTAAGAAAAAATTAAAATGAAAATGTATTCTAAAATTCTAGTAATATCTTTAATATCATCTCTATTAGTTTTTAGTTTGTTTAATAAAATTGATGATATATCTGATTCTAAATTTACCTCAGAATTAATAGATAACAAATATTCTAGCCTATCAATTCCTGCTAATTTTATTCAAAATAAATACGCCACTTCTTCATTACCTGATTTAACTTTTGCTGCAAATAAATCAATCGACGCAGTTGTTCATGTCAAAAACACAAGCATTGTTAAGGATAGTGATTCATGGGCTTTACAATTTTTTTATGGAGATGAATCTAGAAAAAAAGTTGGAACTGGCTCTGGTGTAATTATTTCTCCTGATGGATACATTATTACAAATTATCATGTTATTGAAAACTCTACTGAAGTTATTGTTACAACAAATGACAATAGAGAGTATGAGGCAGAAATAATAGGGTTTGATGAAGTTACAGATATTGCAGTTTTGAAAATAGATACAGATTCAAATCTTGAATATATTTTCTTTGGCGATTCAGATTCAACCTTAATTGGAGAGTGGGTTTTAGCTGTAGGTAATCCATACAACTTAAATTCTACTGTGACTGCTGGAATTATTAGCTCAAAATCTAGAGACCTGAATGAATTTGATCAAAAGAATCAGTCGTTTATTCAAACAGATGCTGCAGTTAACTTCGGAAATAGTGGAGGTGCCCTTGTAAATATTCAAGGTGAATTAATTGGTATAAATACTCTTATTCAATCAATGACTGGAGGTTATGTTGGTTATTCATTTGCAGTTCCAAGCAATACAGTTAGAAAAATATTTGAAGATATTATAGAATACGGTGATGTTCAAAAGGGTCTTCTTGGTGTCAGAGGTGTTGCTTTAAGATCTTCTTATTCCAAACAACTTAATGTTGAAGAAACAGAAGGTTTTTATATTGATGTTATAGAACCTGGATTTGGAGCTGACAACGCTGGACTTCAAAAAGGTGATATAATTAAATCGATAGATGATGTCAATATTAATAGATTTTCTGATTTATCAGGATATTTGTCGTCTAAAAGACCTGGAGATAAAGTAAAAGTAATATATATTAGAGATAAAAAGCTTAACACTACATCAGTAACTCTCAAGAAAAGTTCTAATTAATGAGAATAGATATACTTACGTTATTTCCTGACGTATTTGATAATTTAAACTCATTTTCTATTATTAAAAAAGCTATTGACTCAAAAAAAGTAAAGATTAATACTCACAATTTAAGAGATTATGCTGATAATTCTAGAAAAGTTGATGATTATCCATATGGTGGATTTCCCGGAATGGTTATAAAGATTGAACCAATAGATAATTGCATAGAGTCTTTAAAGAAAAAAAATAATTATGATGAAATAATTTATTTAACTCCAGATGGAGAGTTATTAAATCAAAAAGAATCAAATTATCTATCAACTTTAAAAAATATTATAGTTATCTGTGGACATTATAAAGGGATTGATCATAGGGTTAGAGAACACATTGTGACTAAAGAGATATCCATTGGAAATTATGTTGTTTCAGGAGGTGAACTTCCTGCTGCAGTTCTCTGTGACTCTATAATCAGAGTTTTACCTGGTATCATTGGTGATGAGTCCTCAGCACTTTCAGATACTTTTCAAGATAATTTATTAGCTGCACCTATATATACTAGACCTGAAGTTTACAGAGGTTTTCAGGTACCAAAAGTTCTTTTATCAGGAAATCAAAGTGAAATACAAAAATGGAATGATGAGAAATCTTTGGAAAGAACAAAATTACTTAGGCCAAATCTTTTTGATAATGAATAAAAAGTTTATTTTTGCACGGATTTGATTTAATTCAAATCTTAAATAAATTATTTCAATGAATTCTTTAATAAACTTAGTTCAAGAAAAACTTATAAATACAAATGATTTGCCATCATTTTCTTCTGGTGATACAATCACTGTATTTTATGAAATTAGAGAAGGTGATAAAGTAAGAACCCAGTCTTTCAAAGGTGTAGTAATACAAATTAAAGGTAGAGGTGAATCAAAAACCTTTACAATAAGAAAGATGTCTGGTACCGTTGGTGTTGAGAGAATTTTTCCTATTAACATGCCTGCTCTAAAGAAAATTGAGGTCAATAAGAAAGGTAAAGTTAGACAATCAAGAATTTATTACTTCAGAGAATTAAGAGGAAAGAAAGCCAGGATTAAAGAAGTATAAATCTTATGTCAAAAATTAAGGTAGCCAATCCCATAGTAGAAATAGATGGAGATGAAATGGCTAGAATTATCTGGAAATTTATAAAAGAAAAACTAATTCTAGACTATCTAGATCTTAAAATAGTATATTATGATCTAGGAATTGAGTCAAGGGATAAAACTGATGACCAAATCACAATTGATGCTGCTAATGCTATTAAAAAGTATAATGTTGGTATAAAATGTGCAACAATTACACCAGATGAGCAAAGGGTTGAAGAGTTCTCCTTATCAAGGATGTATAAATCTCCAAATGGAACAATTAGAAACATTGTTGGAGGTACTGTTTTTAGAGAACCTATAATATGTAGATCTATTCCAAGATATGTTCAAGGTTGGTCAAGACCAATATGTATAGGTAGACATGCATTTGGGGATCAGTACAGAGCCACCGATGTAATTACGCATGGACCTGGAAAACTCGAAATGAAATTTACTCCAAAAGATGGTGGACAATCGACAACATGGGAAGTATATAATTTTGAAGAGGATGGAATTGCAATGTCAATGTATAATATTGACTCATCAATTTATGGGTTTGCAAGATCATGTATGAATATGGCACTTACCAAGAGATGGCCACTCTATTTATCTACAAAAAACACAATACTTAAAGCATACGATGGTAGGTTTAAAGATATTTTTCAGGATGTATTCGATAATGAATTTAAAGAAAGATTTCAGAAAGAAAAGATAACTTATGAACATAGACTAATTGATGATATGGTAGCTGCTGCTATTAAATGGAAAGGTGGATTTGTTTGGGCTTGTAAGAATTATGACGGTGATGTTCAATCAGATGTAGTTGCTCAAGGTTTTGGATCACTTGGTTTAATGACTTCAACATTAGTAACACCTGATGGAAAAACTCTTGAAGCAGAAGCAGCACATGGAACAGTAACCAGACACTTTAGAAGACATCAAAAAGGTGAACAGACATCTACAAACCCAATAGCTTCAATATTTGCATGGACAAGAGGGTTAATGCACAGAGGTAAACTTGATAATAATGAGAAACTTATTAATTTTTGTAAAACTTTAGAGGAAGTCTGTATCGAAACAGTTGAAGATGGGAAAATGACTAAAGATCTAGCTTTATTAGTTTTTAGAGATGATCTGGTCGACTCTAATTTTCTTACTACACAAGAATTCTTAGACGAATTAAAAAGTAATCTGGATAAAAAATTAGCTATTCAATAATGAAATTCATTAAAGTAACTGAGCAAGAATCAAATCATAAAGATTTAGAAAAAAAATCTGTAATTGAGCTTGTAAACGCAATGCATGAGGAGGATAATAATGCGTTAAAAGCAGTTAATAAGGTTTTACCAAAAATTTCTGAACTTATTGAGGCCATAGCACCAAAGATTGAAAAAGGAGGAAGATTATTTTATATTGGAGCCGGAACTAGTGGTAGATTAGGTGTCTTAGATGCTTCAGAGTGTCCCCCAACATTCGGGACTCCTCCAGAAAAAGTTGTTGGACTAGTGGCTGGTGGTATACCTGCCTTATATAGTTCAATTGAGATTGCTGAAGATGACATGCACCAAGCATGGAAAGATTTATCTGAACATAAAGTTAATTCCAATGATTTTGTTATTGGGATTGCAGCATCAGGAACTACTCCTTATGTTGTTGGTGGTCTTAAGAATTGTCAAGAAAATAATATTTCTACCGCATGTATAGTTTGTAATAAAAACTCTCCTTTATCCAAATATGCAGATTTTAAAATTGAAGTAATAGTTGGTCCGGAGTTTTTAACTGGAAGCTCCAGATTGAAAGCTGGAACTGCACAAAAATTAATATTAAATATGATATCTACTATTTCAATGATATTAGATGGTCATGTTAGAGGTAATAAAATGATTGACATGCAGATGTCTAATGCTAAACTTAATAAACGTGCTAGAAGAATTCTTATGGAAGAATTAGGTGTGGATGAAACTAAAGCTGATGAATTAATCTTAAAACACAAAAGTATTCGTTTAGCAATAGATAACTTTAAAAATGAATAAATACCTAAAAAAAGGCTTTATTCAAGTTTTTACAGGTATTTCTCTTTGCTTCATTGGACCTGTGTTAGTTTCTCAATCATTTAACAATCAAGATCACCCACTTTTTATTATTGTCTTAATAATTGGTGTAATTATTCTTATTCTAGCTATTTATTTTGGGTACAGAGGAATAAATAATATATTAAATGGAACTTTAGGACCAAAGAATAAATTAAATTAAATTATTTTTGAAAGTTGATACTATAATATGATTAATATTAGTTTCCCAGATAAATCAGTTAAAAAGTTTGAAAAAGGAATTAAAGTTATTGATATAGCTAAAAGTATAAGTGAAGGATTAGCTAGAAAAGTTATATCAGCATCATATAATGGTAAAATAGTTGAAACAGAATCACAAATTAACAAAGATGGTTCAATTAAACTTTTTACATGGGATGATAATGAGGGTAAGCAAGCCTTTTGGCATTCCTCTGCACATATTCTGGCTCAAACAATCAAATCTTTTTATCCTAAATCTAAACTTACTATAGGCCCTTCGATTGAAAATGGATTCTATTATGATGTTGATTTCGGCGATGATGTTTTTTCTGAAAAAGATTTCAATAGAATTGAGTTAAAATTTATTGAGATAGCAAGAGAAGATCATAGTTTTATTATGAAGTCTGTATCAAAAAAAGAAGCATTAGATTTCTATAAGTTAGAGAATAATGAATATAAAATTGAATTAATTAATGGTCTTGACGATGGATCAATTACATTTTGTGATCATTCTAATTTCTCAGATTTATGTAAGGGGGGACATATTCCTTCAACTGGTATAGTTAAAGCAGTTAAACTTCTAAATGTAGCAGGAGCATACTGGAGAGGAGATGAAAAAAATAATCAGTTAACAAGAGTATACGGAATATCTTTCCCAAAACAAAAGCTTCTAACTGAGTATCTTGAACTTGTTGAAAAAGCTAAAGAAAGAGATCATAGAAAATTAGGTAAAGAATTAGAACTCTTCACTTTCTCAAAAAAGGTTGGTCAGGGTTTACCTCTTTGGCTTCCTAAAGGCACAGAATTAAGAGATAGACTTCAAAGATTCCTAGAAGACGCTCAAAGAAGAGCTGGTTACAAAAAAGTAATGTCACCTCATATAGGATCGAAGGAATTATATGTTACTTCAGGACATTATGAAAAGTATGGTGAAGACAGTTTTCAGCCTATACTTACTCCAAATGATAGTGAAATATTTATGCTTAGACCAATGAATTGCCCACATCATTGTGAAATATTTAATTCTAAACCACTTAGCTACAGAGACTTACCATATCGGATGGCAGAATTTGGAACAGTATACAGGTATGAACAAAGCGGTGAATTGCATGGATTGAGCAGAGTAAGAGGATTTACTGTTGATGATGCCCATATTTTTTGTACAACTGAACAGGTTGATTCAGAATTTAAAAATACCATTGATTTGGTTTTATATGTATTTAGATCTCTAGGATTCTCTGATTTTTATGCTCAAGTTTCATTAAGAGATCCCAATAAACCAGAAAAATATATCGGATCAGATGAAAACTGGGAAATTGCTGAACAAGCTATTTTAAATTCAGCAAAAGAAAAGGATTTAAATTATAAAGTTGAATATGGAGAAGCAGCTTTTTATGGACCTAAGCTTGATTTTATGGTTAAAGATGCACTAGGAAGAAGTTGGCAATTAGGTACTATACAGGTAGACTACAACCTGCCTGAAAGATTCGATCTCACATTTAAAGGAAAAAATAATGAAGACCTAAGACCCGTTATGCTTCATAGAGCACCATTTGGCAGTATGGAAAGATTTGTTGCAATTCTTTTGGAACATACAGGCGGATTGTTCCCTCTATGGCTTGCATCAACACAGGTTATGATTTTAATTGTTAGTGAAAACTTTAAAAATTATGGTGAAAAAGTTTTAAATATCTTAGAAAATCACGAAATTCGCGCGCACTTAGATGATAGAAACGAGACTGTTGGAAAGAAAATTAGAGAATCTGAGATAAATAAGGTTCCTTTTATGATTATCATTGGGGAAAATGAAGTAAAAAATCAGACAATCTCTTTAAGAAGACATCATGCAGAAGATCTAGGTGAAATGGGAATTGAAAAATTTGTAGATATAATTAATAAAGAGATTTCAGAATGTATCCCAAAATTTAATATTAACTAAATATATTTGTTATAGCTATAAGAAGAAGAAAGCCAAATAGGAGATTCCAAAGAGTAATCAAAGAAGATCCTCATAAAATCAACACAAAGATCATAGCACGTGAAGTTAGATTAGTTGGTGATAACGTAGATGTTGGAGTATATTCTACAAGTGAGGCATTAAGAATTGCTAGAGATTTAGAACTAGATTTAGTAGAGATTTCTCCAAAAGCTTCTCCACCTGTATGTAAAATTCTTGAATACAAGAAATTCTTATATGAACAGAAAAAAAGGGATAAAGCACTTAAATCAAAGGCAACTAAAATTGTTGTAAAAGAAATAAGATTTGGACCGCAAACAGATGAACATGATTATCAGTTTAAAAAGAAACATGCAGAGAAATTTTTAAATGAAGGTGCAAAGTTAAAAGCATTTGTTTTTTTTAAAGGACGATCAATTATTTTTAAGGAACAAGGTCAGATTTTGTTATTAAGACTAGCTCAAGAGCTTGAAGAAATTGGAAAAGTTGAGCAGATGCCACAATTAGAAGGAAAGAGGATGATTATGTATTTAACACCAAAAAAGAATTAAAAAAGAGGAACTATGCCAAAAATGAAAACAAAATCCAGTGCTAAGAAAAGATTTAAAATAACTGGATCAGGAAAAATTAAGAGGAAACATGCTTTTAAAAATCATATTTTGACAAAAAAGTCAAAAAAAAGAAAACTAAGGCTTACTCATTTTGGCCTTGTTCATGAAAGTGATGAAAATAATATTAAAAGACAGTTAAGACTAAAATAATTAGCAATGCCTAGATCAGTAAATTCAGTAGCTTCAAGAGCTAAAAGAAAAAAAATTCTAAAACAAGCCAAAGGATATTTTGGTAGGAGAAAAAATGTTTGGACAGTTGCAAAAAATGCTGTTGAAAAAGCATTATTATATGCATATAGAGATAGAAAGACAAAAAAAAGAAATTTTAAATCTTTATGGATTATGAGAATTAATGCAGCTGCTCATCAACACGGACTAACTTACAGTGAATTTATGTTTAAACTCAAGACTAATAATATTTCTTTAAATAGAAAAGTTTTAGCTGATTTAGCCATGAATAATCCCAATGCTTTTGAAGCAATTGTTAAATCTTTTAAATAATATATCGAATTACTTCCTAAACTTTTTATTTTTTTCTAGGTCTAAAAAGAAAAATATAGATTGAAAGAAGGTGATTTACTTAAATTATTAAAGAATCCTACTTCAAAAAATAAAGGATTCAAACTTCTTATAGATTTATATCAAGAAAAAACTTATTGGATGATTAGAAAAATGGTTTTATCACATGATTCAGCTAATGACGTATTACAAGATACTTATATTAGAATTTTTAAGGGAATTGATAATTTTAAAGAAGAAAGTAAATTAAGTACTTGGATATACAGAATTGCTTTTAACGAGTCAATTCGTTTTTTGAATAAAGAATCAAAATTTAAAAAGGTTGAGCTAGATTCAAAAGATGTTAATTATTCAAGAAAATTATTTGCAGACACTTTTTTTGATGCAGAAAATCTGTCATTAAAATTTCATCAAATATTATCAGAACTTTCTTTTAAAGAGAGAAATATATTTAACATGAAATATTTTGATGAACTTAGATTTGAAGACATTTCAAAAATAACAGGCATAAATATAAATACTGTTAAATCAGTTTACTATAAAGTAGAAAAAAAAATTAAAAAAGAAATAAATGAATCAACATTATAAAAAATTAGGTCTAAAAATTCCAAAAGATTATTTTATAAAATCTAGAGAAGAGATTTTAGATAAAATTAATATTAAAAAGAAAAAACCATCTAAAAAAAATAATTACAGCTATTATTTTCTAGCAATGGCTGCTCTATTTATAGGAGCAGTGATTCTTTATGATTTTCCATTTATAAATGAAAATTTAATAGAAATAGATTCTAATTCACCAATAATATCTACTTTGATTTCAGGTGAGGAAATTACTGATGAATATATAATTGAGTTTTACTCAGAGTCATTAGTTTTAAACGAAATTTATTTTGGTCATTAAACTATTTACAAAATTTTGTTTCAAAGTGAATATGAAAAGTTTAAATAATATCTTAATAATATTTTTAGTAACTATTTTGACTATTAACTTATCATATAGTCAAGAAAAAAGAATGCATTCTAGTAAATACTCCCAAGAGTTAATTGAGACCTTATCAAGTTATCAGAAAGAATTAATTGAGAAAGAGAGAAAGTATCTTATCAAACAAAGAGAAGCTATAAGAAAAACTTTTTCAATAGATCAAAAAAAAGTGATTGATGATAGCACTTTATCATACAATCAAAAAATAAATAAAATTATTCCATCGTTTTCTTCTGATCAAAAAGAACTTATTGAAAAGTATCATAAAAGAATTGATACAATTAGAAAAAAGTTCTACAATTCTCTAACTGAAACTCAAAGGGCATTGATCAAGAAAAAAAGAAAGAAGTCAAAGAAAAATGATTAAACTTTTTTTTAACAAAACGTTGGCTCTAAAAACATACTTTTTAAAATAAATTTGCAGAGCTAAAAAAGTTCCATATGAAAAACCTATTTAAACTATTTTTAATTTTATTTTCCTCATCATTATTTTCTCAGCAAACTGGAGGGGGTAACTATCAGCAATTTCAAAACATGCGTTTTAATGTTTCAGGTTTAGTAGTTGATTCTGAAACTGATGAATTTCTTGAATATGCAACAATTACATTAAAAAATAAAAGAAATCCTGATAATATTTTTGGGGGTATAACTGGAGAGGATGGTAAATTTTCTATTGAGGTATCACCTGGTATGTATGATGTTAGTATTGACTATATATCATTTGAATCATATACTAATAACAATCTTTTAGTTAGAGAAAATATTGACTTAGGTACTATTTCTCTAAGTTTAGATGTGTCAGTTCTTGAGGAAGTTGAGGTTAGAGCTGAGAGAACTCAAGTTGAAGTAAGGTTAGATAAAAAAATATACAATGTTGGGCAAGATATTACTGTTAAGGGAGGAAATGTATCTGATGTGCTAGCCAACATACCATCAATTGATGTTGATTTTGATGGTAATATCTCATTGAGAGGAAATAATAATGTTAAAATTCTAATCAACGGGAAACCATCAGGTCTAGTTGGACTATCAGGTCCACAAGGACTTAGATCAATTCCTTCAGAATCTATTGAAAAAGTAGAAGTTGTCACATCTCCATCTGCTAGATATTCTGCTGAAGGTACTGCAGGTATTTTAAATATAATTTTAAAAAAGCAAGATTTACTTGGATTCAACGGTAATGTTAATGGAAGTATTGGATCTCCTAAGAATACTAGTGGTTCTGGAACATTCAACCTTAGAAATAATAAAATAAACATATTCAATACTACTACTTATAGGGATTCTGATAACAAAGGAAACTTTTTTTCTGAAACAGAATACTTTACAAACAGTTTAGAAATAAAGAACTCAACCAAAAGTAATAGAAATGAAAAAAACATTTTTCTAAATTTAGGTTTAGAATACTATATTGATGACAAGACTTCATTAACATTAAGTGGATTTTACAGAAAAGGAGATGAACTTAGCTACTCAAGAAATATTGTGAATGATATAAGCAATGGAATTATCTCAGCTACTAATGAAAGGGTTGCAAATGAAGAGGAGGTCGAAGAATCATTTGAGTATGCATTAGATTTTTATAAAGATTTTGATAAGGAAGGGCATACTCTTAGCGCTAGAATATCATATGAAGAATCTGATGAGAATTCTGTTGATAATATTGAAGATTTTTCAACACTTCCTTTTGTATCTGAATCTGAATTTGAAAAAACATCTAATATAGATTTTCAGAATAGACTTCTTGCCCAGGTTGATTATGTATACCCTATTGATGAAAATACAGAAATAGAATTTGGATATAGAGGAAGCTTCTTAGAGAGAGAAACTGACTTTGATGTTTCATTCTTGCAAGGTACTTCATACATATCAGATAGAGGATTATCAAATGTATTTAACTATACCGAGAATATTAATTCTCTTTACGGACAGTTTGGTAAAAAGTTTAATAAATATTCTGCTTTACTAGGATTAAGATTCGAAGATTCTAAACAAGAAATTAATCAAAAAACTACTGGAGAGTTTGAAATAAAAAAGTATTCAGATTTATTTCCAACTTTAAATTTAGCTTATGAAATTTCTGAGCTTGAATCGCTAACATTAGGTTATAGCAAAAGAATTAGAAGACCAAGAGGATGGGATATTAACCCTTTTCCAAGAAGAAACTCTATAACATCTTACAGACGAGGAAATCCATTTTTAGATCCTACATTTTCATCGGCTTATGAAATTGACTATTTAAAAAGATTTAAAAAAATAACAATCAATACGTCCCTGTTTTATAGGCAATCAGATCGAAATGTAGAAAGGATTCAACAAGAAACTGGTCAACTTGTTGACTTAATTGTTGATTCAAGTAATAATAATCCTGTATTACAAGTTCCTGTATTAGAGTATTATCCAATTAACTTATCAACAAATAAACAAATCGGATCAGAACTAAGTATCACATACACTCCATCAAGGTCAGTTAGACTTAACGGAAGTTTTACTCTTAATTCTACTAAAATTAGAGGCAGTTATCAAAACCAAAACTTTGACTCGGATGACACAAATTGGAGTGCTAGATTTAATGGATTTATTAGACTTCCAAAAGATTATAGTATTCAATTCTTTGGATTTCTAAGAGGTCCTAGCGAAACTGCTTTTTCTAAAAGTAGGACATTTGGATTTACAACAGCAGCAATTCAAAAAAATATTCTTGACAAAAAAGGTAATATATCTCTTAGATACTCGGATTTATTTAATACTGGTAGATGGAGATCCACAACAACAAGAGAAACTTTCAGGTCAAAAACTGAAGGTCAGTGGAGAGAACCTACTTTAATCTTTACCTTTTCATATATAATTAGTGAAGATAAAAACAATAGAAAAAGGAGAAGAACTCAAAGAGAACAAGAAGATTTTAGTGGAGGTGATGATGGACCAATCTTTAATAACTAAGATTTTAATTTCTTAGATATAAATTCTTTTATCTTCAAGAATACATAAGATGAAGCCCAATAGGGTGCTAATATTGCTAAAAAAATCATAAGCCAGAAGCCCATTGTAAATATTCCCAAAAAAGCTAAAAAACCGAGGTATTGTTGAAACTCCATATATTTGTAAATGATAAACAAAAGTAATTTTTTTTAACTAAATTACAAAGGATCATGGACTACAGAATTGAAAAAGATACACTTGGAGATGTAAAGGTTCCTAAAGACTCTCTGTGGGGAGCTCAAACTGAGAGATCAAAAAAAAACTTTAAAATTGGTAATCCATCTTCAATGCCAATTGAAATAATTCATGCTTATGCTATTTTAAAGAAATCAGCTGCAGCTACGAATGAAGAATTAGGTGTGTTATCAAAAGAAAAATCTTTACTTATCCAGGCAGTATGTGATGAGATTATTTCTAATAAACATAATGACCACTTTCCTCTAGTTGTTTGGCAGACAGGTTCTGGTACTCAAACCAATATGAATGTAAATGAAGTAATTTCAAACAGAGCACATATAATTGAAGGGAAAAAACTTGGAGAGTCAGAGAAAACCCTATCTCCTAATGATGATGTTAATCTTTCACAATCATCAAATGATACTTTCCCTACTGCAATAAATATTGCTGCTATGAAAATAATTACTGATAACACATTGGTTAATCTAAAAAAATTAAGGGATAGCTTGAATAAAAAGGCAAAGGAGTTTAACAAAATTGTTAAGATCGGAAGAACTCATCTTATGGATGCAACTCCTATTACTCTTGGACAAGAGTTTTCAGGTTATGTGGCTCAAATTGATAATGGAATTAAATCTATTAACAATGCAATTGACCATCTATCTGAATTGCCAATTGGAGGGACTGCTGTAGGAACTGAGTTAAACACTCCTAAGGGCTATTCAAAAAAAGTTGTTGAATATATTTCAACAAATTCAGGTCTCAAATTTAAGGAGTCTCCAAATAAATTTGAAGGTATTGCGTCCCATGATTGCATTGTAGAAATGCATGGTGCTCTTAAGACAGTCGCTACTTCAATTTATAAAATATCAAATGATATAAGACTAATGGGATCTGGACCAAGGTCTGGATTAGGTGAACTAATTTTGCCTGCTAATGAACCTGGTAGTTCTATAATGCCAGGAAAAATTAATCCAACTCAATGTGAGGCAATTTCAATGGTTTGTGCTCAAATAATAGGTAACGACATGGCTGTAAGTTTTGCTGGGGCGAATGGTCACTTTGAATTAAATGTATTTAAACCTCTATTCGCATACAATATTATAGAGTCATCAAAAATACTTGGTGATGCATGTTTAAGCTTCTCCAAAAACTGTATTGAAGGTCTAAAACCAAATAAAAAGAAAATAGAAAAGTTCTTAAACGATTCTTTAATGTTAGTAACTGCTTTAAATTCAAGAATTGGATACTACAAAGCTGCAGAAATTGCAAATAAAGCTTATAAAGAAGATATTACACTTAAAGAAGCATGTATTAATCTTAATTATTTATCAGATAAAGAGTTTGATAAATATGTCAATCCTGAAAGAATGACAAACAATGAAGGTTAAAATAGTATCTTACTCAGATAAATATTCTAAATTCTTCTATGATCTTAATCACGATTGGTTAACTGAATTTTTTTATATTGAAGAATACGATAAAAAGGTACTCAAAAACTGTAAAGAAGAAATAATTGATAAGGGTGGATACATTTTTTTTGCTCTTTATGGAACTGAAGTTGTTGGGACAATGGCATTAATTCTCAGAGAAAAAAGAAAATATGAATTAAATAAAATGGCTGTAAAAAAGGACTTAAGAGGAAAAGGAATAGGACATCAGTTAATACAATTTATAATTGATTTTTCTAATAAAAATAATTTTCAATCAATAGTACTTTATTCCAATACTGTTTTAAAAAATTCAATTCATCTTTATAATAAATTTGGATTTAAAGAAAAAGATAATCCAGATGCACCATACAAAAGAAGTGATATAAAGATGGAATTAAAATTATCTAACTTTAGAAAATAATTTTTCTTTCCAGTTAGTCCATGAATATTTCCTCGCAAATACAGTAAGAAGAATAGGGAAAACAATAAAAGGAGTAATCCAATCAGTAATACCAAGACTTGGCTCAGAGATATCAATTAGAATTGATTCTGTCTGAAATACAGTCCAATCTGCTGTTAAAAGTAATGCAGCAATAAGATTATTTGCAGCATGAAAACCTAGAGCAAGTTCAAGACCATCATCCATAAGTGTCATAATTCCTAAAACAAAACCAACTGTTATATATAATATTACAAATTTGTATCCAAGTGCTGTAATCTCTGGATTAGCTAAATGTAATGATCCAAAAACAGTAGATGTTAAAAAAAGTGCCATAAATCTACTATTTAACCAATGACCAAAACCTTGCATTAAATAACCACGAAAAACAATTTCCTCAACACTTGTCTGAATAGGTATAAATAAAATTGCAATTAGTGCTAAAATTAAAAATTCTTTTACTTTAAAATTGAAAACATAATTTTCAGGATTAAGAGAGTACTCAAGAAAAACAAAAATAGAAACAACCGTCCCCCATAGCATAAAAGAATAAAGAACCCTTTCTAAATCAATTTTTTTTCTACCAGATAGAACTGACATAATAGGTAAGTCGTGCAGTTTTTTTACAACTAACCATATACCTGGTAAAACAAATGCAAAACTAAAGAGTAAGAGAAATAGCCTAAGATTTGATGGAATTGTTTTAAAAATATCCATAGGGTCAGCATCAGGACTAGGAAACTCTGAGGGTAAAAAGGCTATAATAGGTAGCTGTCCTATGGTAGAAAATAGTATCAGTATAAATGACCCTAAAATATAATACCAAAAATTTTTTAGTTTATAAGACTTATCCCAAAGAAACATTATTGAAAATTACCTAAAATTATCATATAAATAAAGGAAAATATCATATGAAAATAAATGGTATGAATGTTATACTTGATCAAAGACCTACTGTTGTAGTGCTTAAATAATCCAGCTATTAAGTAATATGAATATATTATTGTTACAGGAATTAACAAATATAAGAACAAAGATCCTTGAGTTTGATTTAGAATATTTTCTGAAATATAGTACAAAGAGCATACAGTTATGGCTAAGTTAAGAGCATAAATCCATCTTGATAATTTTTTACCCAAAAGAACAATTAAATGATTTTTACCAACTTTTTTATCTGATGCATAGTCAGGGTATTGGTTTATAAAAAGAATATTAGTTGTCAATAGACCAATTGGGATTCCAAGTAAAATCAAATTGTAAAATTCATTTGAAAACAGCTGAATTGTTTCATTAGAAATAGCAAATCCAGTACCTAATGTTAGTAGAGGTCCAAATGAAAGAAAAATTGATAGTTCTCCTAAACCGTATCTAGAAGAAAGTCTTATTGGTTTAGCAGTATAAAAGTATCCAACAAGAACTCCAATTAAGGCAATTATTGCAGCGTAATATGCATTAAATGTAGATCCTGTATTTACATAACTTGTATATAAAATTCCAGCAGCAGTAAGTAGACCTAAAACAAACATGACATTAGCAAGACTTTTAGTGCCCTTTAAAGTTATTAGACCAAGCTCTACTGCCCTACTACCTCCAGATAGCTGAGCACCCCTAAGAATTGTTGAGTCCATTCCTGCATTAAAGTATTCCGTGTTAGCCTCATCTGTTCCATGCGTAACATCAAAGTAGTCATTATATAAGTTTGAAAATAAATGAAAGAATAATATTCCAAAGGTAGTAAGAGTAAGAGATATAGGGCTAAATAGATTGTCTCCAATTCCAGCATAATAACATCCAATGGTAAAAACTGGGAATAAAGAGGCAGAAGCAAAACCAACTCTAGTTATAGCTACACCTTTTATGATTTTTGTGACAAAGCTAATAGGTATATTAACTTCCTCATCAATTACTTCAGTGATACCACAATATCCTGTTTGTGGATTATTCTTTCCATTACCAAAATTTGGGGTTATTTTAATTTTTGCGGCAAATTTTGAACCATCTTTTCTTATAAAATTAGTTTTGGTAATATGTTCACCAGTTTGATTTGCATCTTTTAACCAACCTAAAACGTTTTGAAGAACTATTTCTCCAGGAGAAAAGATTGAAACTCTTTTAATACCAACTATTTCATCAGAAGGATAACCAAACATTTTTACAGCACCATCGTTCATATTTGTAATTAAGCCTTCCATGTCGCATATAATAACACTCTTCATATAAATATTTTTAAAGTGCCAAATTTACATTTTGACAAATTAATATGAAAGTTTTTTTATAGGTTTTACTTATTAATTGTTAACGTGGTGAGTTTTGCAAATGAAATATCTTTACCTTCTTTGTTTTTAATAGATATTTTCCAAAGCTGCATTGTTCTTCCCATATGAACAGGTTCGGCTTTTGCAATAACGGTTCCTTCACTTATACCCCTAACATGATTAATTGACAGTTCAACGCCTCTTAATATCTGGTTCTCTTTTTTTGAAAAAATTGCAGCTGCAGAACTACCTACTGTTTCTGCTAGCGCAGCAGTAGCTCCACCATGAAGAACACCAGCAGGCTGATGAAGCTTTGGAGTAACTTGCATTTCAGCAACTAAGAAAGTTTCTCCAACATCTGTAAATTTTATATCTAGAGTAGAAACAAGAGTACCTTTACACCTATCGTTTGCTTCTTTAAGAATAAACTTTTTTAATTTCTTATCAATCAAAATCTATTATTCTTTTACTTCTTCAAAATCAACATCCTGAACATCATCGCCTTTAGAGTCGTTGTTTGTATTTTGATTATCTGAAGAAGATCCATCGCCTTGCTGAGCAGCACCACCTTCTGCTTGTGCTTTATACATTTCCTCTGAAGCATTTTTCCAAGCTTCATTTATTGCATCTAATGTCACATCAATTTTCGCTAAATCTTTTGATTCATATGCTTTTTTTAAATCCTCAAGAGCAGACTCAATTGGCTTCTTTTTATCATCAGATAATTTATCACCAAATTCTTTAAGCTGTTTTTCAGTTTGGAATATCATTTGATCAGCGCTGTTAAGTTTATCAACTTCTTCTTTGGCTTTTGAATCAGCTTCAGCATTCGCCTCAGCATCTTTTTTCATTTTTTCAATCTCCTCTTCTGTTAAACCAGAAGAAGCTTCAATTCTTATATCCTGAGATTTATTAGTAGCTTTATCTAATGCGCTTACATTAATGATTCCATTAGCATCAATATCAAAAGTAACTTCTATTTGAGGAACACCTCTTGGTGCAGGTGGTATTCCATCTAGATGAAATCTTCCAATAGTTTTATTGTCTTTAGCCATTGGTCGTTCACCTTGGAGGACATGAATTTCTACAGATGGTTGATTATCAGCTGCGGTTGAGAAAACTTGAGATTTTTTTGTTGGAATTGTTGTATTTGACTCAATAAGCTTAGTCATTACATTACCCATTGTCTCTATTCCAAGTGATAATGGAGTAACATCTAATAATAATACATCCTCAACATCACCAGAAAGGACACCTCCTTGAATTGCAGCACCTACTGCAACAACTTCGTCTGGATTAACTCCTTTTGATGGTTTTTTTCCAAATAAAGACTCAACCTCCTTTTGAATGATTGGAATTCTTGTTGAACCTCCAACTAGAATTACTTCGTCAATATCTTTATTGGTTAAATTAGCATCTTTTAAGGCTTTTTTTACAGGCTCCATAGATCTTTTTACTAATTCATCAGATAATTGTTCAAACTTAGCTCTTGTCAATGAAGTAACTAGGTGTTTAGGACCTGATGAAGTGGCTGTCACATATGGTAAATTAATTTCTGTTTGAGTAGATGAAGAAAGTTCTATTTTGGCTTTTTCTGCAGCTTCTTTCAGCCTTTGAAGCGCCATAGAATCATCCCTTAAGTCAATTTGCTCGTTTTTCTTGAATTCTTCAGCAAGAAAGTCTATAATGACTTGATCAAAGTCATCACCTCCAAGATGAGTATCTCCATTAGTAGAAAGTACTTCAAATACTCCGTCACCAAGTTCTAATATAGATATATCAAATGTTCCACCTCCTAAATCATAAACAGCAATTTTTTTGTCCTTACCTCCTTTATCCATACCATAGGCTAAAGCAGCGGCAGTAGGTTCATTAATAATTCTTTGTACTTTGAGACCTGCAATCTCTCCAGCTTCTTTAGTTGCCTGTCTTTGAGAATCATTAAAATAGGCAGGTACGGTAATTACAGCATCTTTAACACTGGATCCTAAATAATCTTCAGCAGTCTTTTTCATTTTTTGAAGAACCATTGCAGACAATTCTTGTGGTGTATATAATCTTCCATCAATATCAACTCTAGGTGTATCATTATCACCCTTAACTACTTTGTATGCAACAGTTTTGATATCATTAGATGATTCACTGAATTTATTACCCATAAATCTCTTAACTGAAGCAATAGTTTTTTCAGGATTAGTTACTGCTTGTCTTTTAGCAGGATCACCTACTTTAATTTCACCATCTTCAACAAATGCAATAACAGATGGTGTAGTTCTTTTTCCTTCAGAATTAGGTATAACAACTGGCTCACTTCCCTCCATAACAGAAACACATGAGTTTGTAGTTCCTAAATCTATTCCAATAATTTTACTCATAATACTCAATTTTTATTAATTAATGTCAACCATTATGCCAATTTAAAAAATATGACATTATGTCATAATACTGATAAGTATATTTATACTATTTTTGTGAAAAATCATAAAATGACCAATTATTCAAATCAATCAAGAGTAACAATTAAGATTCTTAATCAGATGAAAAGTAAATCTGAAAAAATATCAATGCTTACCGCCTATGATTTCACTTTTGCAAAAATAATTGACGAAGCAGGTATTGATATAATTTTAGTTGGTGATTCTGCGTCAAATGTAATGGCTGGTCATGAAACAACACTCCCGATTACTCTTGATCAAATGATATACCACGCAAGTTCAGTAGTAAGGGCTGTTAACAGAGCTTTAGTAATTGTTGATTTACCTTTTGGAACCTATCAAGCCGATTCTAAGGAAGCGTTAAGATCTGCAATTAAAATTATGAAGGAATCAGGAGCACATGCAGTCAAATTAGAAGGAGGATATCAAGCTAAAGAGTCTATTGAAAGAATTATCCAAGCTGGAATTCCTGTGATGGGTCATCTAGGCTTAACTCCTCAATCTATATACAAATTTGGAACATATGAAGTTAGAGCTAAAGATAAACAAGAGGCAGATATATTATTAAATGATGCTCTAATGCTTGAAGATATTGGTTGTTTCTCTGTTCTTTTAGAAAAAATACCAAATAAACTTTCAAAAGAAGTTTCTTCTAAATTAACAGTTCCAATAATTGGAATTGGAGCAGGAAGTTATGTAGATGGTCAGGTTCTTGTATTACAAGATATGCTTGGAATGAATAAAGACTTTAGTCCAAGATTCTTAAGAAGATATCTTGATATGGATTCGCTAATAAATAACGCTGTAAAAAAATACGCTGCTGATATCAAAAGTGGAGATTTTCCTAATGAAGAAGAGCAATACTGATTTAAAATTAAAAAGATCTGAAATACTATTCGAGGACAACCATTTGATAATCATTAACAAAAAACCTGGAGTACTTGTTCAAGGTGATGTTACTGGAGATATTTCATTAATTGAAATCACTAAAGATTATTTGAAGAATAAGTATAATAAAAAAGGTAATGTTTTTTTAGGCTTAGTTAATAGAATTGATAGACCTACCTCTGGAATAGTAATTTTTGCAAAGACCAGCAAAGCTTTATCTAGAATGAATGAAAAACTAAGAAATAGAGAAATACAAAAAATCTATTGGCTAATTATATCAAATAAATTTGTTTCAAATGAGGGAAATATTGAAGGTTGGTTTAGAAAGAATACAAAACAGAATAAATCCTACTTTTTTAAATCAGAAGTGACAAACTCTAAATTCGGACGCTTATCTTATAAAAAAATAAAGTCACTAGATAATTATTGTTTAATAGAAGTCAAACTTATAACTGGAAGACATCATCAAATTAGATGTAGTTTTTCAGAATTAGGATACCCAATTCTTGGAGATTTAAAGTATGGTTCAAAAAGATCAAACAAAGATGGTTGTATTTATCTTCACTCAAGGGAATTAGAGTTTATACATCCTATTTCGAAAAATAAAATATTTTTAAAAGCTAATACTCCTATGACAGGACTATGGATTGCTTCTCCTTCCTATTAATCAAAATAGCTTTTTCTTTTATGATATCTTGTAAAGATTTTCTATTTATTTTACTTTCTAACCATGAAATAATATCTAGGTAAAGAAAAGCTCTTTTTTCATATGGATCATCTTCATATTTTTTTAGTTCATTATAAAGATTTCTTAGAAAACCTTTTATTTCTCCTGGGTAAATATTCTCTAATCCATTCAAATATTTTAAAATTGTTTTTTGAACTTCATGTAAATCATTAAGCTTATCTAAGTAATTATATGTTTCCTTTATAATTTTATCTAAATTAAAATCAAGTCCCGCCTCCCAATGAGCAATAAGATTAAGAATCCTAGTGAAACATTGAAGATCTTCCCTCATTTTAATATTTTTATTTCTCATTATTAAATTGGTATATCTAATACATTTGTCAAATTCATCAACTGTAAAATACATACAAGCAATTTTATAATATAGAAGCATAATATGATGGTGATCAATCAAATTTTTATATTTATCAATACCATCTAGGACTTCAGGAATAATTTTTATTGACTCTTTGAATGATGCCTCTAAAACATGTAGATTAAATAGATTATTGTATTTATATAAAAAGATTAATGCATTTAAATTCTGGTTGACAGGAAATGTTTTACCTTCGACAAATTTTATCATATCATCTAAGTTATTTTTAAATTTAGAAGGATATTTTATTAGAGCTAATGCCTCAAGTAAGAAATTATAACCCTTTAAATAGTATACTGGATGAATTTTTATCATTTCAGGCTTATTATTAAATGTATCGATCCATTTTGATGCATATTTATAAGTTGAAAGAAAATCTTGGACCAAAAGACTATACCATACGCATGATTGATAGTAAATTAATTTTTCCCTAAACCCAAGTTTTTCAGGTTTATAGTATTTAATCTTTTTATCAAATATTGCTTTAATCTCTTTTGACTCAGAATCACTTTTTGCATATCCTGCTTTAATTAATTTTTCATATAGCTGAAGAGAGATATTTGATAATAAACTTGAAACATCATTAAGCTGTTTTAGATGAATTGTCTGATTAATTAATTCATTAGTCCTGTTTGTAAGACTTCTCGTTATATAAAGAGACTCAATTAATTTTTCAAACTCTACAATTTCATATGCTGAGGTGTTTTCATCATATTTTAAAGCATATGACTTTGCTTTATCAAGAATCTTTAAACTTTGCTTATAAAGTCCCTTTTGATATAAAATAGTTGCAAAATCAATCTGACCTCTAATGTGAAGCTTAACATTTTTATGTTGTGGATTTAATCTAAGACTAATTAAAATTTGTTTATATAAATGTGCTTTAAGGTTTGAGAGTTGCTGTTTTGTAACTATTTTATTTTCAATTATCTTTTTTTCATCGTATATACTCATCTTATCTAGAAAATTGAATAAGTTTAAAAACTTTGAATCTTCATTAGAATTCATTCTTCCAACATAAAGTTTAAATTGTCTTTTCTCAGACTTTGTCAAGGATTTTATAAGCACGAAAAGGTTGTCTTTTACGTCATTAGTCATTGTATATATATATGTGTTAAATTATTGATAATAAATATTTTAAAATAAATTAAATATATTCGGGTATTGTAAAACTAATATACTTTTTTTTAACTATCATCATTTAAGTAATAATTTAGTAAGTAATGAAAAATCAGGTAGAAATTTTTGATACAACTTTAAGAGATGGTGAACAGGTTCCAGGTTGTAAACTTGATACCAAAAGTAAATTAATTTTAGCTGAGAAAATTGATCAACTTGGGGTTGATATAATTGAGGCAGGTTTTCCTATTTCAAGCCCAGGAGATTTTAAATCGGTTGTTGAAATCTCCAAAATTATTAAAAACGCATCCGTATGTGCACTAAGTAGAGCAAATGAAAAAGATATTGATGTTGCTGCTGAGTCTTTAAAAAAGGCTAAAAAACCAAGAATTCATACCGGTATTGGCACATCTGAAGTTCACATTAAATATAAATTCAACTCAAATAAAAATTCAATAATTGAAATAGCAAAAAAATCTGTTGCTTATGCAAGAAAGTATGTTGATGATGTAGAGTTTTATGCAGAAGATGCTGGTAGAACAAATAATGAATTTCTTGCAAAAGTATGTGAAGAGGTTATTAAGTCTGGAGCTACTGTGATAAATATACCTGATACTACTGGCTATTGCTTACCAAGTGAATATGGAGATAAAATTAAGTTTTTAATGAATAATGTGAATGGGATTGAAAATGTTACAGTTTCTTGTCATTGTCATAATGATCTTGGTCTAGCAACTGCTAACTCTATTTATGGTGTTATTAATGGAGCTAGACAAATTGAGTGTACAATTAATGGTATTGGAGAGAGAGCAGGAAACACATCTTTAGAAGAAGTTGTGATGATTTTAAGACAACATACTGATTTGAACTTAGATACTAATATTAATTCTAAACTTCTTAATGAAACAAGCCAAAAAGTATCAGAACTTATGGGAATGCCTGTTCAACCAAATAAGGCTATTGTAGGATCTAATGCATTTGCTCATAGCTCTGGAATTCATCAAGATGGTGTTATCAAGAAAAGAGAAACATATGAGATTATTAACCCACTTGATGTTGGTGTAGATAAATCGTCAATTGTATTAACAGCTAGGAGTGGTAGAGCTGCACTGGCATATAGAATGAAACAATATGGAATTAATCTTACAAAAAAAGAACTAGATGAAGTTTATACTGAATTCTTAATTTTAGCAGATAAAAAGAAAGAAGTAACAGATACAGATTTTCCAAAAATTCTTCAGAATAAAAATAATAAGTATGGCTAAAACACTATTTGAAAAAGTTTGGGACTCACATGTAATTGAAAAAATAAAAGATGGCCCAGATGTTCTTTTTATTGACAGACACTTTATTCATGAAGTTACAAGTCCAGTAGCATTTGTGGGACTTAAAAACAGAGGTCTTAAAGTAATGTTTCCTGATAAAACTTTTGCTACTGCTGACCATAATACACCAACTATAAATCAACATCTTCCAATTAAGGATAAGCTCTCAGCTATGCAGGTAAAAGCTTTAGAAAAAAACTGTTTTGAGCATGGTATTGATTTTTGGGGACTTGGACATAAGAAGAATGGCATAGTTCATGTCATTGGTCCAGAAAATGGTATCACTCAACCAGGACTAACGATTGTATGTGGTGATTCTCATACATCTACTCATGGTGCATTTGGAGCTATAGCATTTGGAATAGGAACCTCTGAAGTTGAGATGGTTCTCGCATGTCAATCTATAATGCAACAAAAACCTTTAAAAATGAGAATAAACATTGATGGATCCCTAAATTCTCATGTTACACCCAAGGATGTTGCTATATATATTATATCAAGACTTTCTTCTTCTGGTGCAACTGGATTTTTTATCGAATATTCTGGAGAAGTCTTTAAAAATATGAGTATGGAGGGTAGAATGACTGTATGTAATCTTAGCATTGAAATGGGGGCAAGAGGTGGCATGATTGCTCCAGATGAAAAAACATTTGAATACATAAAAGGCAGAGAATATGCTCCCAAAGGACAGGATTGGGAAAAAGCCCTAGCCTATTGGAAATCATTAAAGACAGATAATGATGCAATTTTTGATAAAGAATTTAGCTTTAACGCAAGTGATATTGAACCTATGATAACTTATGGAACTAATCCTGGTATGGCTATTCCAATATCTAAACCAATTCCAAGTTCTAGTTCAGATTCGGAATTATCATATCAAAAGGCACTCGATTACATGGAATTTAAGGAAGGTGAAATGATGATTGGTAAAAAAATTGACTATATATTTCTTGGAAGCTGTACAAATGGAAGAATTGAAGATTTTAGAACATTTGCCAGCTTAATAAAAGGTAGAAAAAAATCTGATGATGTTAATGCTTGGCTTGTTCCAGGTTCTCATAAAGTTCTTAAGAGTATTAAAGATGAAGGAATTTTAGATATCTTAACTGAATCTGGTTTTAAATTAAGAGAACCTGGTTGTTCTGCATGTTTGGCAATGAATGATGATAAAATACCTAAGGGAAAATATGCAATAAGTACAACAAATAGAAATTTTGAAGGAAGACAAGGACCAGGGGCCAGGACTTTACTTGCAAGCCCATTGGTTGCTGCTGCTACTGCTATAACTGGAAAAATAACTGATCCTAGAGAAATTATTTAAAATGGCTTACGATAAATTTAACATTCTAAAAAGCTCGGCTGTTCCACTTAATATCGATAATATAGATACAGATCAAATAATCCCAGCAAGATTTTTAAAAGCAACGGAAAGAAAAGGATTTGGTGAAAATCTATTTAAAGATTGGAGATATAACTCAGATAACACTCCTATTGATTCATTTCCTTTAAACAATAAGATTTACAATGGAAAGATACTTGTTGCAGGTAAAAATTTTGGATGTGGGTCTTCAAGAGAGCATGCTGTTTGGGCAATATACGATTACGGGTTTAGAGCTGTTGTATCTAGTTTCTTTGCTGATATATTTAAAAATAACTGTTTGAATATTGGTGTTCTTCCTGTTAAAGTCTCTGAGGAATTTTTATCAGATATTTTTTTTCAAATTGACTCAGATCCAAAAAGTAATTTTGAGATAAACCTAGAAATTCAAGAATTTAAAATTATTGAAACTGGAAAGTCTGAAAAATTTAATATTAGCTCTTACAAAAAGGGTAATATGTCAAATGGTTTTGATGATATAGATTACCTTCTAAACAAAAAGAAAGAAATATCTAAATTTGCCAATAATTCTCCATACTAATGTCCAAACATATCGAAATAATGGATACTACTTTAAGGGATGGAGAACAGACCTCAGGAGTATCATATTCACCTAAAGAGAAACTCACTATCGCTAAGCTTTTATTGGATGATCTTAAAATAGACCGTATAGAAGTTGCGTCTGCAAGAGTATCTGAGGGAGAACTTAATTCAGTAAAGGAGATATCTAGCTGGGCAGAAAAAAATAGTAGAATAGATAGTATTGAAGTTTTAACATTTATAGATGAAGGAAAATCTATACAATGGTTATTAGATTCAGGATGTAAAGTACAAAATCTTTTAACTAAGGGTTCATTAAATCATTTAAAGCACCAATTGAAGAAAACACCTGATCAACATTTTAACGACATATCCAAAACCATTGATATTGCAGAAAAAAATTTAATAACTACTAACATATATCTTGAAGATTGGAGTAATGGAATGAAGAATAGTAAAGATTATGTTATTGATTATTTAGATTTTTTAAAAACAAAAAATATCAAAAGAGTCTTACTTCCTGATACATTAGGAATATTAACTCACTTTGAAACTTATGAATTCATAAATGAAATAAGGAATAAATATCCAAATTTTCATATAGACTTTCATGGACATAATGACTATGATTTGAGTGTTGCAAACTCTTTAGAAGCTATTAGAGCTGGGTGCGATGGTATCCACCTCACAATAAACGGAATGGGAGAAAGGGCTGGTAATACTCCATTATCAAGTGCTGTTGCAGCAATTAAAGACTTCTTGCCAGAATATAAAATAAATGTTGAAGAAAAGAATCTATTTAAAGCGAGTAATTTAATTTCAACATTTTCTGGGCAAAGTGTATCATCTAATAAGCCTATTGTTGGTGAAAACGTATTTACCCAAACTGCTGGTGTACACGCAGATGGTGACAATAAAAAAGATCTTTACTTCAATAACTTAAATCCAAATAGATTTGGTAGAAAGAGAAAATATGCTCTTGGAAAAACTTCTGGAAAAGCAAATATAAAAAAGAACCTAGATGAATTAGGTATTAAACTAAATGATGATGAATTAAGTCTAGTAACCTCCAAAGTAATTGAACTAGGAGATAAAAAAGAGAAGGTTACAATTGAAGATCTTCCATACATTATAAGTGATGTTCTTGAATACCCAACAAAAAAGAAAGACATAATTATTGAATCTTATGTCTTAACTCATGCAAAGACCCTTAGGCCATCTGCTTCTCTTTCATTAATTATTAATGATGAACTTTATCAGGAAAGTTGTTCGGGTGATGGCCAATTCGATGCATTTATGAGTGCATTAAAAAAGATATACTCTAAAAGAAATAAAATACTTCCAAAATTAATTGATTATGCTGTTCGTATTCCTCCCGGAAGTGATTCAGACGCATTTTGTGAAACAACTATTACTTGGGATACTGGATCAAAAAAATTTAAGACAAGGGGACTTGATACAGATCAAACTGTTTCTGCTATCAAAGCAACTGAAAAAATGTTAAATACTGAATAAATATGATTTTAAAAATAGCTGTATTACCTGGAGATGGAATTGGACCTGAGGTGACTGATCAATCAATTAAAGTAATTAAATGTATAGGTAAAAAGTTTAATCATAAAATTGAACTAGAAAATGCATTAGTGGGAGCAGCTGCAATTGATAAACACAATGATCCTTATCCAGATGAAACTCATCAAGTATGTAAAAATTCAGATGCAATTCTTTTTGGTGCGATTGGCGATCCAAAGTATGACAATGATCCAAAAGCTAAGGTAAGACCAGAACAAGGATTACTAAAAATGAGAAAAAAACTTGGACTATATGCGAACCTTCGACCTACAAAAGTATTTAAGTCATTATTAGACATGTCACCAATAAAGGAAGAAAGAATAACTGGAACTAATATTCTTTTTGTTAGAGAACTAACTGGGGGTATTTATTTTGGAAAAAGAGGTAGAAAAGATAATGATAATTTTGCATTTGATACGTGTGAATATCATAGAGATGAAATTGTTAGAATTGCAAAAATAGGATTTGAATATGCACAAAAAAGAACTAAAAAATTATGTTGTGTTGATAAAGCAAATGTTCTTGAAACATCTAGATTATGGAGAGAAACAGTTCAGAGTATGGAGAAAGATTATCCAGATATAAAGGTTTCATATGAATTTGTAGATGCTGTTGCTATGAGATTAGTTCAATGGCCAAATTCATATGATGTATTGATTACTTCAAATCTTTTTGGTGATATTTTAACAGATGAGGCTTCAGTTATTTCTGGATCAATGGGACTTATGCCATCTGCTTCAGTTGGATCAAAAAACGCATTATATGAACCAATTCATGGCTCTTATCCAGAAGCAGCTGGAAAAAATATTGCTAATCCTATTGCTTCGATTTTGTCTCTCTCAATGATGTTAGAACATTCATTTAATTTGAAAAAAGAATCAGATATAATTAATAATGCAGTTGAAGATTCTCTTAAAAATAAATACGTAACTCCAGACTTAAGCTCAGGTAAAAGTTCATACACTACAAATCAAGTTGGTGACTATATAATTGATTATATAGAAAAAAATTAAAGTATATAGTCAGTAGAGATGAAATTAGAATCATTTGAATCTAAAAGCTTTTTAAGTATCCTGTTGTTATGAACATTATCTTTAGAAGCTACAAAAGTTCTTATAGAAAATGCTCTTAAAGCATCATGAACACTCAAAGTACTAACTGCAGAATTTTTTCTACCTGTAAATGGGTAGATATCTGGTCCTCTTTGACAAGAGCTATTTAAATTAACTCTGCATACTAAATTTGCAAGAGTATCAATAAGTGGACCTAATTGCTTTGTATCACTACCAAAAAGACTTACTTGTTGACCATATTCAGAATTTGCCATATCATCAAGAGGTTGATCTATATCGTTAAATGAAATTACTGGGATTACAGGACCAAACTGTTCTTCCTCGTAGACCCTCATATTTTGACTTACAGGATATAATATAGCAGGAAAACAATAGTTTTCAGTTAGTTGCCCCCCTTTTTCATTGACTATTGATGCACCTTTAGAGACTGCATCATCAATTAAATCTCTTATATATTTTGGTTTAGATGGCTCTGGCAAGGGAGTTAAAAAAGAATCTTCTTCCCAAGGCATTCCAAATTTTAAATCATCAACTGCTTTTGCAAACTTCTTGTTAAATTCATCTACTATTGATTCATGAACATATAAAACTTTAAGTGCTGTACATCTTTGACCATTATATGAAAGACAACCTGAAATACATTCTTGAATAGTTAAGTCAAGATCCGCATCTGGCAATATAATACCAGGATTTTTTGCTTCTAGTCCTAGAACAAGTCTAAGTCTATTTTTATTTGGATGCTGATCTTGAAGTGCAACTGCAGATGAACTATGCCCGATTAGTGCAAGAACATCAATATAACCTGTCTGCATAATTGGAGGACATATTTTTCTACCTCTTCCAAATAATATATTAACTACCCCGGGAGGAAAACATTCTTTAAAGGCTTTTAATAATGGAGCAATTAAAAGGACTCCATGCTTTGCTGGTTTAAAGATAGTTGTATTACCCATTAGAATCGCTGGAATTAGTAAACAGAAAGTTTCGTTAAGTGGGTAATTGTATGGACCTAAACATAAAACTACACCTAAAGGACCTCTTCTGATGTGTGCGTGAATACCAGAGTCTTTCTCAAATCTTGCAGAAGATCTATCAATCTTTTTATATTCATTAATTGTGTCATATATATAATCTACAGTTCTATCAAACTCTTTTTCAGAATCTTTTTTATTTTTTCCAATTTCCCACATTAAAAGATTTACTACAACATCTCTATGTTCCTGAATTTTATCTGCAAACCTTTTCATACACTTAAGTCTATCTCTAACCTTCATAGTTGGCCATTTACCTTGACCTCTACCAAATGCTTTCTTAGCTGATTCTAATGCTTCTAAAGCAGATTCTGAATCCATATCTGGTATTGAACCAAGAAGTGTTTGAGAATAAGGTTTACTAGGATCAGAACTAATTGTTGAGTAAACCTCTGAAGTATCTCCATTCCATTTTTTTAATTTTCCTCCTACAAGATATTCCCTGCAGTTTAATTGATCTATTGTAAAATTTTTAATTGACATAATTATTTTATATTATAAAGCTAAGAATTTCAGGGTTATCGTTTAAATACTCTCCAAAGAAACCATTTTCTTTCATTTTTTTTATTAAATCATCGAAATCTTTAGAAAATTTTAACTCAATACCAACTATTGCAGTTCCATTTTCTTTATTATTCTTTTTGGCATATTCAAAGAAGGTAATATCATCGTTTATACCAACCACATTGTTTACAAATTCTTTAAGTGCTCCTGCTCTTTGAGGAAATTTAACAATGAAATAATGTTTAAGATTAGAATAAAATAATGCCCTCTCTCTTATCTCTGCCATCCTAGAAAAATCATTATTTCCTCCACAAATTAAAACACCAACATTTTTATTCATAAACATTTCACTGTTTAATTCAAGTGCTGATATTCCTATTGCTCCTGCAGGTTCAACTACAATTCCATCTTTATTATAAAGATCTAGTATAGTTTGACAAATTTTACCTTCAGGAACTAAAAAAATTTTATCTAAATAATTTTTACAAATTTCAAAAGGGATTTTACCAATTTTTTTTATGGAAACTCCATCAACAAAATTATCAATTGAATCTAATTCAATAATTTTGCCTTCTTTTATAGATTTACTCATTGCAGGAGCTCCATCAGCCTCAACACCAATAATCTTTGTTCTTGGAGATAATTCTTTAAAGACAGTAATTATTCCTGAAATTAAACCTCCTCCTCCAATTGGAACAATCAAATAATCAAGATGGTTATCAACTTGATCCAAAATCTCAAGACCTATAGTTCCCTGACCTTCAATAACCTTTATGTCATCAAATGCATGGATAAATAAATCTTTATCAGTATTTTGCTTTTGAGCTTCATACTGCGCATCGTCAAAATTATCTCCGATTAATATAATTTCTACATACTCACCTCCAAATATTTTAACCCTTTCTATTTTTTGTTTTGGAGTTGTAACAGGCATATAAACTTTTCCATAAATTTTTAGCTTATTACAGGAATAAGCAAAACCCTGGGCATGATTACCAGCACTTGCACAAACTAATGTTTTATTATTTAGATAGGCAGAATCAATAGATTTAATTTTATTAAAAGCACCACGGATTTTAAAAGATCTAACTTGCTGAAGATCTTCTCGTTTTAAGTAAATTTTACAATTTAAATCATTTGAAAGCCTCTCATTTATAACTAAAGGGGTTAAAGTTGATATACCTTGGAGGATTTCAGAAGCATTTCTAACTCCTTTTAAATCTGTAAATTGCATTTATATAGCAGTTTTCATTGAAGTCATATACTGCCTAAGCTCATCACCAATTATTTCGATTGAGTGGTACCTAATTTTTTCGTTAATCTCAATTAACTTTTTATTATCAACATAGTTTGTGCTTTTACTAATTGAGTCTGAACCAATTATATCAGTTTCTACTTTATCAAAGAATTTAGAGAGTAGTGAAATTGCTTCATTATTAAAAAGATAGCATCCGTATTCTGCAGTATCAGAAATAATATTATTCATTTCATATAATTTTTTTCTAGAAACTAGATTAGCTATAAGTGGAAGCTCATGGAGAGATTCATAGTATGCAGATTCCTCTTTAATACCTGCTTCAACCATTGTCTCAAAAGCTAGCTCTACCCCTGCCTTTACAAGTGCTATCATTAAAATTCCATTATCAAAGTACTCTTGATTTGAAATCTCATCAGAAGTTGGATTTGTCTTTTCAAAGTCAGTATTACTTGTTTCTTCTCTCCAACTTAAAAGTTCTTTATCATCATTATCCCAATCTCTCATCATAGTCTCAGAAAAATTACCTGACAAAATATTATCCATATGTTTAATAAATAGTGGAGCTAATATTTCTTTAAGTTCTTCAGATAATTCAAATGCTTTAACTTTAGCAGAATTTGATAATCTATCCATCATATTTGTTATACCCCCGTGCTTAAGGGCTTCTGTAATATTCTCCCATCCATGTTGAATAAGCTTTGCAGAGTAGCTTGGTTCAATTCCAAGTTCTTTCATTTTATTAAAACACATAATTGAACCTGTTTGAAGCATTCCACATAATATTGTCTGTTCCCCCATTAAATCAGATTTAACTTCAGCAACAAAAGATGATTCTAATACACCTGCTTTATCAGATCCTAGAGATACTGCATATGCTTTTGCTGCATCAAAACCAATTTTATTTATATCATTTTCTGGATGGACAGCGATAAGTGTAGGAACTCCAAAGCCTCTTAAGAATTCTTCTCTTACCTCAGATCCTGGAGATTTTGGCGCAACCATTATCACTGTAATATCTTTTCTAACTTTTATACCCTCTTCTACTATGTTAAACCCATGAGAATATGAGAGAATAGAGTTTTTTTTCATCAATGGCATAAGTCTTTCAACAACTGGGGTATGATTTTTATCAGGGGTCAGATTTATAACCAGATCAGAATTCGGTATTATTTCTTCAAAATTACCAACATTAAAACTGTTAGAAGTTGCATTAACAAATGATTGTCTTTTTGTATCAATAGATGACTGCCTAAGAGCATAGGAAATATCAAGACCAGAGTCTCTCATATTAAGGCCTTGATGTAAACCTTGAGCACCACAACCAACAATAGCTATTTTTTTGTTTTTAAGAAAATTCACTCCATCACTAAATTCAGATGAACTCATAAATCTACATTTTCCTAATTGCATTAATTTTTCTCTAAATGTTAAAGTGTTAAAGTAATTTTTCATGATTTTATTTTTGGTTTTTAAAATTATTTAAAATATCTGAGATTCCCATTTTTTCTTTACTTACGGCTATCCTTCCAGATCTAGTAAATTGAAGAAGACCAAAAGGCGCAAGATCATTGTATAGTTTTTCAGTATCTTCTCTAAATCCAGTTTTTTCAATCACAAAAAATTCCTTATTTACAGTAACAATTCTTGCATTTGAATCTTTTATTATGTTTTGTATATGTCTCTCTTCAAATAATGCAGATGACTTCATTTTATATAATGCAGATTCTTGAAATATTGTTTCATCATCTCTATGATAAAAAGCTTTAATTACTTCAACCTGTTTCTCAATCTGCTTTATTATTCTTTCTACACCAGATTTTGTCATTTTTACAACTATAATAAATCTATATACATTTTTTATTTCAGATTCTGATGTAGTAAAGCTTACGATGTTTATATGTCTTTTTAAAAAAATTGCTGAAATTCTATGTAGAAGTCCAATATTGTTTTCAGTGTATACAGATACAGTATAATTTATTCTTTTTTCCATTTTAATCTAGTCTTATATCTGATACAGAAGCTCCAGAAGGAATCATTGGAAATACATTATCTTCTTTTTCAACGCAAACTTCAAGAATATAAGGTTTTTTTGATTTAATCATTCTTTTAACAGCGGGTTTTAAATCTTTTCTATTTTTAACTCTTTCAGCATCAATGTAATAACCCTTAGCAATTGTAACAAAGTCAGGATTTATCATTTCAGTTGAGGCATACCTTTTATCAAAAAATAATTGTTGCCATTGTCTAACCATTCCAAGAAAATCGTTATTTAAAATAACAACTTTAACTGGAATTTGAAGTTGAAAAATTGTACCAAGTTCTTGAATAGTCATTTGATATCCTCCATCACCAATTACTGCAACAACCTCTCTTTCCATTGCTCCCATTTTAGCTCCCATTGCAGCAGGGAGAGCAAAACCCATAGTCCCAAGACCTCCTGAAGTAATATTACTCTTAGATTTAATAAAATTTGCATACCTACAAGCTACCATTTGGTGCTGGCCAACATCTGTAACTATTATTGCATCTCCTCTTGTAAATTCATTTATAGCAATTATTGACTCTCCCATAGTAAGTCCATTTTTAGTTGGATTTAAATCTGATTTAATTACCTTATCAAATTCAATTTTCATTAAATCATCAAATTTTGAAATCCATTTTTCATGAGATCTTTTATTAATTTTGTCGGTAATCATTTTAAGCGATTCTTTACAGTTACCAATCACTGGCACATCAACTTTAATATTCTTATCAACCTCTGCAGGGTCAATTTCTAGGTGAATAACCTTAGCCTGAGAAGCATATTTATTAGGGTCACCAGTAACACGATCATCAAATCTCATTCCTATTGCAATTAATAGATCACATTTATTTGTAAGAATATTTGGGCCATAATTTCCATGCATACCAACCATACCAACATTTAGATCATGTGAAGTTGGCAGAGCAGATAAACCAAGAATTGTCCATGCTGCAGGAATTCCGCTTTTTTCAACAAAATTTTTAAATTCTTCTTCTGCATTTCCAAGTATTACACCTTGACCCCAAACAATTAAAGGCTTCTTAGCATTATTAATAAGATTTACAGCCTCATTTATTGAATTATCATTAACCTTAGGATAAGGAGAATAACTTCTAATTCCATTACATTTTTTATAATTATATTGAAAAATTTCAAATTGTGCATCTTTCGTAATATCAATCAACACTGGACCAGGTCTACCAGATTTTGCAATGAAAAAGGCTTTAGCAAAAATCTCAGGTATTTCTGATGCCTTAGTTATTTGATAATTCCATTTGGTAACAGGCATTGAAATTCCAATAATGTCTGTTTCTTGAAAAGCATCTGACCCTAAGAGATGAGATGATACCTGACCTGTAATACATACAACAGGTGTTGAATCAATTTGAGCATCTGCAATACCAGTGACAAGATTAGTTGCACCTGGACCAGAGGTTGCAATTGCTACTCCAACTCTTCCAGAGGATCTTGCATATCCCTGGGCAGCATGTATAGCTCCTTGCTCATGTCTTGCAAGAATATGTTTTAACTTATCTTGGAATTTATAGAATTCGTCATATACAGGCATTATAGCACCTCCAGGATACCCCCAAACAAGGTCTACTCCCTCATTTAATAAACAATGAATCACAGCTTCAGCACCACTAATTTTTTTATTTTTCATTTTAATTATTCATCAGTTACACATCCATTAGATGCGTTAGAAACTGTCTTTAAATATTTATATAGAATTCCTTTTTTAATTTTTAAATCTGGTTGTTTCCACTTTTCTTTTCTCTTTTGAATTTCTTCATCAGAAATGTCAACAAAAATCTTATTTTTTTCAGAATCAATAGTGATCATATCACCATTTTTTACTATTGCAATTGTTCCACCTTCAAATGCCTCAGGTACAATATGACCAACTACAAATCCATGCGTTCCTCCAGAAAATCTACCATCAGTTATCAATGCAACTTCTTTTCCTAATCCTGCCCCCATTATGGCTGATGTAGGTTTTAACATTTCTGGCATTCCAGGACCTCCTTTAGGTCCTTCGTATCTTATGACTACTACATCTCCTTTAGATACTTCAGAATTTTTAATCGCTGAAAGACATTCAAATTCACTGTTATAAACCTTAGCTGGACCTGAAAATATTAAACCTTCTTTACCGGTTATTTTTGCAACACATCCATCTTTTGCGAGATTTCCTTTCAATATCTGAATATGACCAGTTTTTTTTATAGGATTTGATATTGGGAAAATTAGATCATTTGAAGTTAAATCAGGAGGATTAATTTTTGACAAATTTTCTTCTATTGTATTACCAGTGACAGTAAGACAGTCACCGTGAAGCATGTTATTTTCAAGCATATATTTCAACACATAAGGAATACCCCCAATTTTATGTAAATCTTTCATTAGGTATTTACCGCTAGGCTTAAGATTTGCTAGGTAGGGAGTTGTGTCGCTAATTTCTTGAAAATAATCAATTGACAATTCTAGGTTTGCTGCTCTAGATATTGCTAAAAAATGAAGTACCGCATTAGTTGACCCTCCAAGTACAGTGACTAATCTTAAAGCATTTTCAAGAGACTTCTTTGTAACAATATCAGATGGCTTAATGTCCTTCTCAATTAAATTTTTAATTGATTCACCTATCTTACTACATTCGTTAATTTTTTCATTACTTATTGCAGGATTAGATGAATTATATGGTAGCGACATACCTAAAGCTTCAATAGCAGAAGCCATAGTATTTGCAGTGTACATACCTCCACATGCTCCAGCACCTGGGCATGCATTTTTAATTACATTTTTATACTCACTCTCGTCAATTTTTCCTGAAACTTTTTCGCCCCATGCTTCAAAAGCTGAAACAACATCCAACTCTTTATTATTATAACATCCAGAGTCAATTGTTCCTCCATATACTAGTATACTTGGTCTATCAAGTCTTAACATTGCCATTAGAGCTCCTGGCATATTTTTATCACATCCAACAACGGTGATCAAACCATCATATGACATTGCTTGAACCACAGTTTCCATTGAATCTGCAATAATATCTCGGGATGGGAGTGAATATCTCATTCCAAAAGTTCCCATTGAAATCCCATCACTTACACCAATTGTGTTAAAGATTAATCCAACATATTTTGAGGTAGTAATGCTCTCTTTAATTTTAATTGATAAATCATTAAGATGCATATTACACGGATTACCCTCATAACCTGTACTTGCAATTCCAATAAATGGTTTATCAAAGTCGTCATCATTCAAACCAATTGCATGGAGCATTGCTTGGGCAGCTGGCTGTGAATCATCCTTTGTTACTACTTTACTGAATTTATTATACATAAACTTAAACTACTTTAAAATTATCATCATAGAATGATGTTTTAAGGGACAATTATTATCATAAATTATATTCAAATTTTAATATTAATTTTTAAATAACTATAAATCAATTATTTATAATATAAATTTTATTACACCCAAATTATATATTATAATATTGATTTTAAATAATTAGATTTGAAACAATTATGGATTACAAATATATTGATAAAGTAATTGAATCTCAAGTAGAGTTTGTCAAAGCAAACTCTAACTCTACTTACTATAGAATACAAATCTTAAACTCATTATTGCTGTCAATAAAACAAAATGAATCAAAAATTTATGATGCATTAAGAGAAGATTTAAATAAACATGAGTTTGAATCTTTTTTATCTGAAATACTTCTTGTAAAAAAAGAAATTAAATTATTTTTAAGAAAGCTTAAAAATTGGTCTCAAAAGAAAAGAGTTAAAGGTTCAATTTTAAATTTTCCTTCACAGAACTATCTAATACCTGAACCATACGGAAATGTTTTGATTATAACTCCATGGAATTATCCATTTCAATTATCTCTCACACCCTTAATAGGTGCAATTGCTGCTGGAAATGCTGTAATAATAAAACCATCTGAACTAGCTCCCTCAACATCCAGAGTTTTAAAAGAATTGATTGGTTCTGTATTTCCTCAAAATATGGCAACTGTGATTGAGGGAGATGCAGATATTGCTAGATATTTATTGGATAAAAAATGGGATTATATATTTTTTACTGGCAGCACAAGAATAGGAAAAATTATAGCTGAAAAAGCTGCAAAAAATTTAACTCCAATTACTTTAGAACTTGGAGGAAAGAGTCCATGTATAGTAGATTCAGGAGTAGATATAGACAAGGTAGCTAAAAGAATAGTTTCTGGAAAGTTTGTTAATTGTGGTCAAACATGTATTGCTCCCGATTATATTATTGTCAATAAACACATTAAATCACATCTTATTTCAGCTATCAAAGAGAATATCATTAAGACATTTGGTAACAAACCAATAGAATCTGAGAGCTATGGAAGAATTATTAATTTAAACAACCTAGTCAGACTTGAAAATATTCTTAAAGATCAAGTCATCGAGTTTGGCGGTAAAATTAATATAGATAAACTATATATTGAACCAACCTTAATTGTTGATCCTAAAATTGATTCTGAAATAATGACTGAAGAAATTTTTGGACCAATTTTACCTATTTTATCTTACGAAAATGAAAGGGAACTTAAAAATATTCTAGATAAAAACCCAACACCTCTTGCATTCTATATCTTTTCTAAGAATCAAATGTTTATTGACAATTTGATAAAAAATAACAAATTTGGAGGTTGTGTTGTTAACGATACTTTAATTCATTACATTAATCCAAACCTTCCATTTGGAGGTATAGGAAATAGCGGAATGGGGGCATATAGAGGTAAATTTAGCTTTGACACATTCTCACACCTAAAGCCAGTGTTAAGAAAAAAAAATATGATCAACATTCCATTTAGATATGGACCTTATCCAAAATCTTTCAATTTTATAAGAAAAATTCTTGAAAAGATTTAAGATGGAAAAAACTGTTAGTGAAGCAATTGAATATAGACGATCTATAAGAAAATTTGATCCAGAAAAAGAGCTTGATGTTAATGTAGTCAAGAAATGTTTGATAAATGCAACTCTAGCCCCTAATAGCTCTAATCTACAACTATGGGAATTTTATCATATAACTGATAAAAATTTATTAAGTAAAATTTCAGAATCTTGTTTTGGACAACCTGCTGCAAAAACTGCAAAACAAATTGTTGTAACTGTTGTTAGGAAGGATTTATGGAAAAATAGAGCAAATGATAATTTAAATTTTTTTAAGTCAAAAAAAGATTCTCTTTCTGACAAGGAGTTTAAATTGACACAGAAATATTACAAAAAAGTTATTCCTTTTGTTTATAAAGATTTTCTTGGAATTCTTAGTCTATCAAAATACTTATTTGCATTCATAGTTGGTTTTTTTAGAGTTATGTATAGACAGCTTAAAAGATCTGATACGAGAATTGTTGCTCACAAAAGCGCTGCTTTAGCTTCTCAAAATTTTATGATAAGTATGGCAGGATTTAGTTATGACACTTGCCCAATGGAGGGATTTGATTCTATTAAGATAAAAAGAATCTTAAACCTAAACTCTAAATCGGAAATTAATATGATAATTGGATGTGGTATTAGACTTAAAGAAGGAGTTTATGGAGAGAGGTTTAGAATTCCTTTTGAAAAGGTTTATTATAGAAGATAAGTTTAATTTACTATAATTTAGATTCTTTAAGTGATGTCTCAAGCCAATTTTGAAATTTTTTATTAGAGGTAAACTGAATTGGTTCAGACAAAATTTTACCAGAAGGAAGCATGGCAACGTAGTATGGTTGAGAAGCATTATTAAAATTTATTTGCTGAAAAAGAGACCACCTCCTTCCAATATTTGTTACGTATTGTATTCTTCCAGATTTATTAAGATATTTAAATTTTTCAATATCTGAAAGCTCAGTTCTATCATCAACATATAAAGAAATTATAACATAATTATTATTTAACAAGTCATATATTTTAGGTTTTGACCATACATTTTCTTCCATTCGTCTACAGTTAGCACAAGCCCAACCAGTGAAGTCTAATAATATAATTTTATTATTTTCAATTGCATACTGTTTACCTTCATCATAATTTTTAAAACAATTTAGCCCAAGAGGACATTCATTCTTTTTTTCTTCAATAGAATAGAACTCAGGCGGAAGAATACCACTTAATAACCTTACGTTTTTACTGTCATATAGTCCACTGAGTAAGAAAATTGAAAACAATAAAAATATCCATCCTGAAATACTTTTATAATTAAACTTTGGTTTACCAAAATAAGATCCAAATAAATAAAGTGACATAGATAGGAAAATCACAACCCATATTAAGATAAAGGTTTCACGCTTTAGAATGCCCCATCCTTCAACTAGATCTGCATTAGAGAGAAATTTAAAAGCAAGCGCAAGTTCAATAAATCCTAAACAAACCTTTAGTTTTTTTAACCAAATGCCTGATTTTGGAATTAGAGATAAATATTTTGGATAAAAGGCTAATAAAGTAAAAGGAAGAGCAAGTGCAGCTCCAAACCCAAACATTCCATATGTAAGTTGAGTAGCACCAGATTGAGCAGATGATAATGAACCAGCTAGTAAAGATCCTAAAATTGGACCTGTACATGAAAATGAAACGAGAGCTAGTGTAAGTGACATGAAAAAGATTCCAATAATTCCACCCTTTTCTGATTTGTTCTCTGAGCCAGATATAATATTACTAGGTACAACAATATCAAAGTATCCAAAAAAAGAAATTGCAAACAGAATAAACACAATAAAAAATGTAAGATTTACATAAACATTAGTTGAAATAGTATTCAATATGTTAGGGTTTAAACTATCAAAAACATGAAAAGGAATACTTAATAAAATGTATATAAGAATTATAAACACACCGTATAGTGAGGCTGATATAACTCCACTATATCTAAGTTTTGATTGATCAATAAAATAGGATACGGTCAAAGGTATCATAGGAAATACACAAGGAGTCAATAGTGCCAAGAATCCTGCAATTAAGCCAAAAATGAATATTTCAAAATAATTTGATTTTTCAATAAAGCTAGTAGATTCATAATTTGATTTATCTAAATCTAGTTTGAGTGAGTTATATTTTCTTACATCATCTAAGGTTACATTTTCAGACTCAATGTTAATAACGCTATTATCGAGAATTACATTAAAGGTTTCATTTCTAAAAATACATAACTCATCATCACATGAAGAATAGTCAATTTCAACTTTTATGATATTTACATCTTTATCTAATAATTTTATATTTTGATTAAAATTTGCTTCATTTTCATAATAGTAAAGATCCATCTTAAAGACATTGTCAAAACCAATTATATAATCATCTTCATTAAATAATTCCTCAGCTTCAAAGCCAGAATCAATATTTATAAAACTAAATGAAGTTGGGAGAGCACCCTCATCAGGAGAAAACTGAGAATATAATTTCCAACCATCCGATATTAATGCTTTAAAAGAGATATTATATATGGTTTCATTTATTTTATTTACATCATATTCCCAATTTACAGGTTCAATATCCTGAGCATTTAAATATAAAATTGATAAAAGACTTAAAAATATATTTCTAATCATTTTTCTTAATTATTAAATCACCTTTTACTTTAGTCATAATATGAGAACTTGATGAAATGAGTTTTCCTGAATCTGATTTAAATATTTTGATAACTTCCTTATAATTAAAACCAAATTCATAAAAAAGATTATGAACATAAAACTCTAGAGGTTTTTTATTCTCAAGCTTTTCAATATTTACATTAATTGAATCTGCATGGTATTGAAAAATATCATTCTTTGTGTTTTCCATTATTTCATCAACAAATATCTTAGTTGATTGAAGGTTTCTTATTGTTGTTTTGAACTTTAACATAACATTATCATCAAACTCCTTTAGTTTTGGCAAAATAGAGTTTCTTATCATATTCCTTTGATAATAATCACTATTATTTGATGAGTCCTCTCTATATTCTATAGAATTTTGATAGGCAAAATCTAAAATATCAATTTTTAATATATCAAGTAATGGCCTAAATATTTTTTTTGGACTTGATGTAATACCTAATAATCCATTTATTCCTGATCCTCTAGTAGAATTTATAAGATAAGTCTCGATTTGGTCATCCAAATGGTGAGCTGTAACTAAATAATCAAAATTAAAATTGTTTAAAAGATCATCAAACCAAGCATATCTTAATTTTCTTGCACCTTCCTGGACACCTATCTTATTCTTTTTACAATATTCAAGGGTATTAAATTTTTTAATATAACAATGAATTTTATTCTTTAAACTCCATTTCTTAACAAAATCGCAATCCATATCACTTTCTAGTGATCTTAATTTAAAGTTGCAATGTGCTATAGAGAAATTTAAATTATATTTTAAGAAAAGATTTGCTGTAACCATACTATCAACTCCACCACTTACACCAATTAAAAAATTACATTGTTTGAAAGCCTTGACTCTTTTATTAAAAAATTTTTCAATTTTATGTTCCACTGGGTAAAAATAATTAAAGTTTAGCCAAATAACTGCCTAATAATATTTTGCGTTAAAAAAAAAATTCTGAAATTGTAGGATATTATATATATTGAAAGATACAATTAAAAAAAATTTACCTCTACAAGTAGCAATTTTACCCATATTTTTTTTGGTAACACTGTTATCATTTAATCTGTATGCAAACGTATTTATTTATGATGCAGATCCCTTAGCTGGATCAAGTCAATTTATTCTTATACTAAGTGGTGCTTTTGCAGGTATGATTGGTTATCAATATAATGTTTCTTATAAGCATATAATTTATAGCATCTCAAATAGTATTAAATCTGTTACACCCGCACTAATAATATTGTTATGGGTGGGTGCTCTAGCTGGAACATGGATGATTAGTGGCATTATTCCTTCAATGGTCTACTTCGGACTAAAAATTCTTGATCCTAATATTTTTTTACCTGCATGTATAATTATATGTTCAATTATTTCAGTTGCAACTGGAAGTAGCTGGACAACATCAGCTACAGTCGGTATTGCCCTAGTAGGTATTGGTAAAGCGCTTGGAATACCTTCAGGAATGGTAGGAGGAGCTGTAATAGCTGGTGCTTATTTTGGAGATAAATTATCTCCTTTAAGTGACACAACAAATTTAGCTGCTGCTATTTCAAAAGTAGATTTATTTAAACACATTAAATATTTAACTCACACTACAATTCCAAGTATTTCAATTACTTTAATTGTGTTTATTATACTTGGGATTAATCAAACATCTAACGGAGTTACTGACAACTCAATTTTGATAGAAACTATTGAAAATACATTCAATATTTCTTTAATACTATTTATCGTTCCTGTAATTGTGTTAATAATGATTGTAAAAAAAATTCCACCAATAAGAGCTCTTACTATAGGAACACTTTTGGGAGCATTATTTGCTATTTTTTTTCAACCTCAAATAATAAATGAGCTTTCAGATTCTTCTAATGGCTCTTTAATATCTTCATACAAGGTGATAATAGATACTATAACTAGTAGTGTATCTATAACTACAGATAGTGAAATTTTAAATGAGCTTTTTTCTACTGGTGGAATGATTGGAATGTTAAATACTATTTTTTTGGTTATGGCAACAATGATTTTTGGAGGTTCTATGGATGCAATTGGTGCTATTAAATCAATAAGTAAAGCATTATTAAATTGGGCTAATAATATTTTTAAATTATTTGCTAGTACTGTTGCATCATGCTTAGCTTTAAATTTAACAGCTTCTGACCAGTATCTGTCAATTGTTGTTTCGGGTAAAATGTTTGAAAAAGCATTTAAGGACAAAGAGCTAGCTCCTGAAAATCTAAGTAGAACTTTGGAGGATTCCGCTACAGTAACTTCTGCTTTAATTCCTTGGAATTCATGTGGAGCATATCACTCATCTGTTTTAGGTGTTAGTGTTGGAGAGTACTTTATATATGCAGTATTTAACTGGATTAGTCCGTTTATGACTTTGCTATTTGCAGCTTTTAGAATAAAAATTAGGACTTTAGCAGACAAAAACTAATTATCTAATCTCATATTTGTATTTTTGTTTAATACAAAACTTTTATGAATAGCAAGAATAAAGCTAATAAGAGTAAGTTTAAAGTTGTATTTGGATATATTCTATTATTCTTATCCTTATTCCTGTTTACTTCATTTACTTCCTACCTTTTTAATTGGAAAGTAGATCAAAGTAATGTAAACATGATCTTTGACAGGGATGTTGAGGTTGAAAATATTCTAGGAAAAACTGGTGCTTATATAAGTCACCTTTTTATTTATAAACTCTTTGGAATTTCTAGTTTTGTTCTTCCCATAATTCTGTTTATGTCTTCTTATTATTTGTTATTTAATAAAAAAATATTTGATCTTTTTGGTAAGATTAATTGGTTTTTACTATTGTTAATTTGGACAACAATTTTGAGTGGTTACTTAAGGAATTATTTGCCGATTCAATCTGGACTTGTTGGATTTGAAGTTAATTTATTTTTAGAATCCTATTTAGGGAGTATAGGTATACTTCTAATACTTTTCTTTTCATTTATAATTTCAATAGCAATATTATTTAATATAACTCCATCAAGCACTATAGATATAATAACAAATTTATTTAAAGCAAAAGAGTCAGATATTATAAATTCCGAATTAGATCTAAAAGAGGATTATATTGGTGAAGATGAATCTTCTCATGATCTAGTTGAAGTTGACCATGAACCAGATAATAATATTGACTCTGATAATATTTCAATTGAAGTTGAGGAAATAAATGAAGAAGAAAAATCAACAAAAAATATTGATTTTTCTAATGTAAATTCTAAAAAATTTGACCCTACTCTTGATTTAAGAAATTTCAAGAACCCCAATACTGAAATTCTTAAAGAGTATGGAGATGGAACAATTAAAATAGATCAGGAAGAGCTTGAATCAAATAAAAATCGAATTGTTGATACACTTAAAAACTATAATATTGGAATTAAGCAAATAAAGGCGACAATAGGTCCAACAGTAACTCTTTATGAGATTATTCCAGATGCTGGAATTCGTATATCAAAGATTAAAAACCTTGAGGATGATATAGCGTTATCACTTTCAGCTCTTGGAATTAGAATTATAGCACCAATTCCTGGAAAAGGTACAATAGGTATTGAAGTTCCAAATAAAAAGAAATCAATTGTATCAATGAAATCTCTATTGTCCTCAAAAAAATTCATTGAATCAGATATGGAACTTCCCATTGCTCTTGGAAAAACTATTAGTAATGAGACTTTCATTGTTGATTTAACAAAAATGCCCCACTTGCTTATGGCTGGTGCTACTGGACAAGGTAAGTCTGTTGGAATAAATGCTATTTTGACCTCTATACTTTATAAAAAACATCCTGCAGAAGTTAAGTTTGTTTTAGTTGATCCAAAAAAAATTGAACTATCAATTTTTAATAAAATTGAAAGACATTATTTAGCAAAACTTCCAGAGTCTGATGATGCTATTATAATTGAAAATGATAAAGTAATCAATACCCTTAATTCGCTATGTAGAGAAATGGATAAAAGATATGAGCTTCTTAAAGATGCAATGACAAGAAATATTAAAGAGTATAATGAGAAGTTTATTTCGAGAAAATTAAATCCGGAAAATGGTCATACCTTTTTACCTTATATAGTCCTGGTTATTGATGAATTTGCAGATTTAATTATGACAGCTGGAAAAGAAGTTGAGACACCTCTTGCACGACTAGCACAGTTATCAAGAGCAGTAGGGATTCATTTAATTATTGCTACCCAGAGACCATCTGTGAATGTTATAACAGGATTAATTAAGGCAAATTTTCCTGCAAGGATAGCATTTAGAGTAACTTCTAAAATTGACTCTAGAACAATTTTAGATACTGGAGGTGCTGAGCAACTAATTGGTAGAGGAGATCTTCTTTATTCACAATCAAACGATTTAACAAGGATTCAATGTGGTTTTATTGATACATCTGAAGTTGAAAAATTATCTGAATATATTGGTTCTCAAACAGGTTATGCATCTGCTTATATTCTACCTGAGTTTTCAAAAGATGAGAATAGCGAATCTTCAAACATATCAATTGAAGATAGGGATTCTATGTTTGATGAAGCAGCCAGAGTTATTGTAGTAAATCAACAAGGATCTGCTTCATTACTTCAAAGAAAGTTAAAACTAGGCTATAATAGAGCTGGAAGGCTAATTGATCAAATGGAAGATGCTGGTATTGTTGGGCCATTTGAAGGAAGCAAACCAAGACAAGTTTTAATCTCAGACTTAAACTCTTTAGAAAGTTTACTAGGTGAAATCAGGAATTAATTTTAATAAATTTCTACTAATATGTTTATTTAGTCTTTATAGTCTAAATGGACAAAAAAAGGGAATTCAAATATTAGAAGAAGTAATGAATAATTCAATGAATATTGAAGATTCTAATTATAGATTTATAATTACATCAGAAAGCGAAAATGATTTCTTCCCAATAAGTGGAGAACTATATATAAAAAAGGAAAAGTATTTTATTGATACTGAAGAAATAGATCAAATTTATGATGGAAATAAGCTTTATACAATTATTCATGAAAATGAAGAAGTAATTATCACATCTGATTCAAACACTTTTTTTAATTTCACTCCTAAACAAGTTTTTAATTTTTTTAAAGATGACTTTGAAATAGAAATAAAAGAAACTCAAGATGTTTCTCATTATTTGATTGCTCGGAATTTAGTAAAAGAAAATTTGGTATACAGAATAATTATTGATTCTAAATTGTTATCAATAAAAAGAATTGAAATTAGAAATAAAGATGATCTAACTTTAAGTAGATTTTTAACATTAAGTTATAAATTCAATTTATCTCTTCCATCTTCTTTATTTAAATTTGATAAAAATAAGTTTAAAGATTATATAATAATTGAAAATTGAAAATTTTAGACAAATACATATTAAAGTTTTACTTAAATAGATTTTTAGGTGTGTTTGCTATTTGTTTTATAATATTTATAATTCAAACATTTTGGCTTTATATAGATGAGCTTGCAGGTAAGGGTTTAGATATAATTACAATAGGAAAGTTTTTCTTATACTTCTCACCTAAGTTAGTTCCATTAGTTCTACCATTATCTATATTACTCGCATCACTTATTACTTATGGTACTCTTTCTGAAAACTATGAATTTATAGCAATGAAATCTAATGGTATTTCAATTGTCAGAAGTATGATAGCATTATTTATTTTTCATGTTTTTTTAGGTATAGGATCATTTTATTTTTCAAATCATGTAGCAACATTAGGAGAGGTCAAATCATATAACTTAAGAAAGAATCTGGCCAAATTAAAACCCACATTAAGTATTAGAGAAGGAATATTCAATGATATTGGTGATTTAAATATTAAAGTTTCTAGAAAGTATGGTGATAATGAACAGTTTCTAGAGGATATAATACTTCATTCAATTTCTGAAGATCAAATTAATAGAATTGTTATGAAGGCTGAAACAGGAGAGGTAAGAAATTTAAATGATAATTATCTTCAGTTAGTATTAAGAAATGGTAATAGATATGAAGATTTAAATCCATCCTCTGCTGCAGACAAACAAAAACATCCCCATTCTAAAGCTTCATTTGACGAATATATTTTAAACATTGACATTTCAGATTTTAATAATGTTAATCTTGATGAAGAAAATTATAAGTCAACTTATAAAATGCAAAAAATTAACCAACTTAAAACTAGTTCTGATACTTTGGAAATTATGTTTGATAAAGATTTTGAAGTATTTGTGCAAAAATTCTTAATTGGTCATACCATGAGAAAACTTCCAAACTTATATCCAGATCAAATTCAGAATTTGAATTATAATTTAAATTCATCTTTTTTAGATATTATTAGTGATCCCAAACCATATGAACTTAATAGTATTCTTAATAGGGCAGATAATGAAGTAGATATCTATTTAAGACAACTTGATAATAAAAAAAAGAGCTTCTTTTTACAACAAAAACTTATTAATCTCCACAAGCTTACCATCAATGAAAGATATAGCATAATCTTTGCATGTATATTTTTGTTTTTAATAGGTGCATCACTTGGAGCAATTATAAGAAAGGGAGGTTTAGGCTTACCTTTAGTATTATCAATTGTAATATTCCTTACATATCATTATATAGGTGTTTTTGGAAAGAACGCTGCAGAAGACAATTCGTTAAGTCCATTCATTGGAAGTTGGATTTCAACTTTTGTAATTGCTCCATTTGCAATTTATTTAACTAGAATTGTTTCAATGGATAGAGGTTTTAATTTTACTTTCTTTGATAGACTTTACTTAATTTTTAAAAAAAAAATAAGTAAGAATGAATAAAATTAGACTTGACAAAATTGAAGATGCTATAGAATCTATCAAAAAAGGTGAGATAATAATTGTTGTCGATGATGAAAATCGTGAAAATGAAGGTGATTTCATAACTGCTGCTGAAACAATCAATTCAGATAAAATCAATTTTATGGCAAAACATGGTAGAGGTCTAATCTGTGTGCCGATGTCAGAAAATTTATGTTCTAAACTTAGTCTTGAGAAGATGGTGCCCAAGAATACAGACCCATTAGAGACAGCTTTCACAGTTTCTGTTGACCTTAAAGGAAATGGAGTTACATCTGGTATATCAGCATCTGATCGAGCTAAAACGGTTAAAGCTCTTGTTGATAGTAATACTAAACCCGATGATCTACAAAGACCAGGACATGTTTTTCCTTTAATTGCAAAAGATGGTGGCGTACTAAGAAGGACTGGACATACTGAAGCTGCTATTGATTTTGCTAGACTAGCTGGTTATAAATCAGCAGGTGTTATCGTTGAAATTATGAATGATGATGGTTCAATGTCTAGGCTTCCTGAACTTTACAATGTTGCAAAAAAATTTAATCTTAAAATTGTTTCGATTGAAGATCTTGTTGCTTACAGGATGAAGAATGATAGTTTAATTGATAAAATTTTTGATGAAAATATAAAAACGAATTTCGGTGAATATCGATTAAGAGCATTTAAACAAGTAAATAATGAGCAAGTTCACATTGCACTTACCCTTGGAGACTGGAAAACATCTGAAATAATTTTAACTAGAATCAACTCATCCATGAATGACAATAATGTAACTAAAATTTTGAAAGGAACAAATGAAATTAAATACAATGAAATTTTTAAAAAAATTAATGATGAAGGTAAAGGTGCAATTATTTTTATCAATCAAAGTCAATCTCCAAAAAATATAATTGATAAGTTGAAGTCATTAATTGACACTTCTGAAAAACCTAAAATTGACTTTAGAGATTTTGGAATTGGTGCTCAGATACTTCACGAAATTGGAATTTCAAAAATTAATTTACTTACTAATTCTAGACAAAAGGCAAGAATAGGTTTATCTGGGTATGGATTAAGTATAGAGAATTACACTAATTACTAAATGTATCAATCCAGAGTTTAACTGCCATATAAGAAACCATAATTAGAAGTGTAATTCTAATTATTTTATCTCCTTTCTTCACAGACCATCTACTAGATAACCATGCTCCTATAATTGAACCGATAACCATCCAAAAACCTACCACCCATAGTATTTTACCATCTAAAGCAAATATTAAAACTGCAGCAATAGAATATATAAATACTGAAAATGCTTTGATTGAATTTGTTCTTAATAAGTTCATTTTATTTATTTGGGTCAATAGTAACATTATTACAATACCAACACCTGCTTGTAAAAAGCCACCATAAACTCCTATAAAAAAGAATCCAATGAGTGCTAAAACAAGGTATTTACCTGAAAGCCTTTCAGGTAAATCAAAAGAGGCGATTGATTTAGATCTAAATACAATTATAAGTCCAACTGAAATCATGATAATTGCAAGAAATCTCTTAAATGTATCACCATCTATATCAATAGCTATTCTTGCACCTATTATAGCGCCAAAGGTAGCTACTATTCCAAAATACAGACCCCATGGATGAGTTGTAATACCCTTACTTCTATATCCATAACTTGCAACTAAAGCACCAGTTATTACCATTAATCTATTTGTTCCATTAGCAGTGGCTTCATCTAGACCTAAGAAGAGAATTAAAATAGGTAAAGTAACTAATGAACCACCACCAGCAAGTGTATTAACAACACCAGCAAAAAGTCCGATACCAACTAGAATTAAAATTGAATTTATATCTAAAAGCATGATATAAATAACAAGATAATTCTTTTTTATTTACATAAAGTTTTAAATATTTTTTTATTATCAAAATCATGTATATTTGCAACTCAGTTGGAGAAATGGCAGAGTGGTCGAATGCGGCAGTCTTGAAAACTGTTGAGGGTCACACCTCCGGGGGTTCGAATCCCTCTTTCTCCGCTAAATTACCTCGGAAGATATCTTTCTTTCGAGGTTTTTTATTGAGATAAAATGGCTCCATATACTGCTCGATTCAACTCAATTACATATTCATCAGTATTTGGAATTTTTTGGGTCATAATAATTCCTATAATTTCCTCCTTAGGATCAATAAAAAAATGAGTTTTAAAGTATCCTCCCCAATATATTTGACCAGTATTTGCTGGACTGGGATCTTTCGAAGTATCATATAGAACTCCAAATCCTAATCCAAATCCTCTACTCTGACCTATAAGATTTCCAACATGGTTTTTTAACATTAAAACCACAGTCTCTTCTTTTAATATACGATTACCATTATAGACTCCTTTGTTTAAAATCATTTTACAAAATTTGAGAAAATCTTCAGTGGATGAAAAAATACCATGTGTTCCTCCATAAACTAAATTTCCTGAAGGGGGAACTTGAACATGGCTATTAATTAGATTTCCATCATCTGTGTTAAAATGCACTTGCATTATTCTATGTTGTTGACTCTGATCAACATTGTAACCAGTGTCACTCATAGATAATGGATCGAATATATTTTCTCTAAGATAACTGTCGATAGATTGGCCTGATATTTTTTGAAGAATTAGAGCTAAAATATCTGGAGCAGCACTATAATACCACTGCTCACCAGGTTGGCCAATCAAAGGCACTTGCATAAGCTTATCCACTCTTTCTTCGAGCATGTTATATACTGCAGGATCAAATAGATCATTGTACATTAACTTAAAGAGTTGTTGATCAAATATATTTTTCTCTAGGCCATGCGAAAGACCTGCAGTATGTGTAAGTAAGTGTCTAATAGTTATAGGTTCCTTAATATCATCAGTAGGCCCATAAATTCCCTTATTCATATCTTTAACTACCCTGAGTTTTTCTAAAGGAGGATAATAATGATATGCATAATCATCTAAACTCAATTTTCCTCTTTCAATCAACTGCATTATGGCTACACTCATAATAGGCTTAGTCATTGACTGAATATAGTAAATGCTATTTTTTTCTAAAGTGCGATTGTCTTTTAAACTACTAAATCCAAAAGATTTATGCCAAACGTTTTCCCCTTTATGATTAATCAAAATCTCTATTCCCGCAGCTTTGCTATTATTTATTTCTTCTTTTAAATAGACTTCAAAGTCTTTTAATTTTGAAAGTTCTAGGCTTGATTGTGCAATACAAATTGTATTAAAAGTAAAGTAAAATACTAATATTAGATTTTTGAAATTCATAATTTATTGACAATATAGAAATCAACATAATTCTAAAAAAATTATATTAATATTAATTTCACAAGTAATAATTTGACCTATTGGAATAAATGGTTAAGATTAAATAGACTATTTTTAAATTAAGGTATGATGCTTAACTCTAAAAATATTGGCTTAATTTCAGGTCCTTTAGCATTCATTTTAGTAATGTTATTTTTTCAACCTGAAGGCTTGAGTTCAGAAGCTAATGCGGTATTAGCTTCAACAATTTGGATAGCAATTTGGTGGATAACTGAGGTTATTCCTATTGCAGTTACAGCTCTTATACCAATTGTATTATTTCCACTGACTGGAGGGCTTTCGTTATCTGAAACCACAGCCTCTTTTGGACATAAATATGTTTTCTTATACGTTGGTGGATTTATAATTGCAATAGCAATACAGAAATGGAATTTACATAAAAGAATAGCTCTAAACATTATAAATATTATTGGGACTAGTGTTGTTAACATTATTCTTGGTTTTATGATAGCAACAGCTTTTATGTCTATGTGGATATCTAATACTGCAACTGCTGTTATGATGCTACCTATTGCTCTTGCAATTGTTTCTCAGCTTAGAGATAATCCAGATACTGATAAAGATGAAAATAAGATATTTGGTAAAGCTTTAATGTTAGGTATAGCTTACAGTGCTTCAATTGGAGGAGTTGCGACTCTTATTGGAACACCTCCAAATCTAGTATTAGCAGGAGTAGTTCAAGAATCATTTGGATATGAAATAACTTTTGCTCAATGGTTTAAGTTTGGGCTTCCTATTTCAATAATACTATTATTTATATGCTGGAAGTACTTAACAAGTTTTGCATTTAGCTTTAAACAAAAGGCTTTTCCTGGAGGTAGGGTAGAAATATTAAAACAGTTAAATAAGCTTGGTAAAATTTCATATGAGGAGAAATTAGTAGCAATAATTTTTACTTTAACAGCATTTGCTTGGATTACAAGAGATAACTTATTAAAAACTTTAGTTCCAGTTATTGATGATACAATTATAGCAATGATTAGTGCTGTTATTATTTTTCTACTACCTACTAGGAATAAGAAAAGAAGACTTTTAAATTGGGATGAAGCAGTAAAACTTCCTTGGGGTATATTATTATTATTTGGAGGTGGAATGGCTTTAGCTGCTGGTTTTAAAAATAGTGGATTAGCATTATGGATTGGAACTCAAATGACATTGTTAGATGGTGTCTCTCTTATCTTATTAGTTTTTATTTTAATTACATCTGTTAATTTTTTAACTGAGATTACATCTAATCTAGCAACTACTGCAATGTTGTTACCAGTCTTGTATCCAATGGCTATGACAATTAATGTTCACCCATTTATATTAATGGTTTCTGCTACTGTTGCTGCTTCATGTGCATTCATGCTGCCTGTTGCTACTCCTCCAAATGCAGTAGTTTTTGGTTCAGGATATCTGAGGATTCCTGATATGGTTCGCGTTGGAATCTGGATGAATCTCTTATCGATTTTACTCCTTACTCTCTTTATCTACTTTATTCTTCCATATTTATGGGATTTTGACCCATTAAATTATGTAATACCAACTAAATAGTTTTAAGGTTTTTTTAAAATATAAATATCTCTAAAAATTAAGTAATTTAAAGATTATCTTATCCCCAGTCTTTAATTGAGCCAAATTATTTAATGACTTTTCATTTAGTTGAAGGATCCTAGGGTATCCTCCTGTTGTCTGACAATCTCTATGAAGAATTATTATCTGACCAGATGGTGTAAGTTGAACAGTTCCTGGTATAACTCCAGATGAAATAATAGAATTAACTCCATCCTGAATTTTTTCATTTAAATAATAAGCCATTCTATTATTTATTCCTATTGAAAATTCTTGATTTATAAGAGTATCTATAGACTTCTTACTCAAACATTCAAATTCTGGACCCTTTAAAACTTGGATATTAGAATCTACTTTAAATTTTTTTAGAGTGTATTTATGAGTTATTTCTTTATTATTGACTTCGAATTTAAATTTATCACCCTTTTCAATTACACTAGATTTAGTAATCTGTGAGAAGAATGATTTACTTCCAAGAATTACATCTGAATGTATATTTCCTTTAATTGAAATATAACATCTAGAACCAACAGATGAGTTATTTATTTTTAGGATATCTCCTTTGTTAACCTCAATAGGTCTATAGAGACTAATTTTATTTTCATTTAACATTGGATTAAAGTCTGCACCTGTAATACAAATAACAGTAGACTCCTCGAACTTAATAGTTGGCCCAATAAGAGTAGCCTCTATCAGTGAATTATTTAAAGGGTTACCTAGAATAAGATTTGCAATTTTAGCATTTTCTTTATCCATATATCCTGAATATGGAACTCCAATATTTCGATATCCAAATCTTCCTTCATCCTGAATTGTGGTATAAAGTCCTTTTGCAATAAATTTGATCATAACTCTTTTAGTTTTGGTTTATCAAATCTATTTTTAGAAGATTTATATTCAGATTTAGATATCTCCACAAATTGTATCTTATCCCCTGGTTTACTAAAACATGGATTTTTATGGTTGATATTAAATAATTCAACTGGTGATATACCTATTATATTCCACCCTCCTGGACTTTGTCTTGGATATATACATGTTTGATCTAGGGCTAGACCTATTGATCCTTTTCTAATTTTTAAAGAAGGTTTTTCTTTTCTCTCACAATAAAGTTTTTTATCAGTTTTACCCAAATACATAAATCCAGGTAAGAATCCCATTGACAGAACATCATATGTTTTTGATAAATGAGTATCAATTATTTCTCTTACTGAAATGTTGTTTTTAACAGAAATTAGGTTAATATCTGTTGCATATTCTAAATCGTAGCATACAGGTATTTCCCAGACTTTAATTTTTCTATTATTCTTACTAACTTTTTCATAATCTATCATTTTTATTTTTTCAATTATTTCACTAATTGAAGTTCTGTTTAAGTCGAATATTATAAGGATAGATGATATTGATTGCACACAATCTTTGATATCATTTTTACAAATACTTGAAATTTCATCTTTATATGATGAGATTAACTTTGTTAAATTTGAATTAATTTCACCATTCCACTTAATTAATAAAGAGTTTTCACTTAAGTTAAAGAATTCCATTACTTTATATTTTTAAAAACTTTATTAATCTCCTTAAGAATTTCAATTACATTATCAGTATCAGAATGGATACATATTGTATCAGCTTTTATTGATTGATATACACCATTTATAGACTTAATTTTTTTTGAATCTATTATATTAGATATTTGGTCTATAACTAATTTAGAAGTATTGATTAAAGCATCTTTATTATCTCTAGACACCAAAGATAGATTATCATTATAGACTCTATCACCAAATGCCTCATACATTATTCTAAATCCTTTTTCTAATGCAGATTTTTCAATTTCTGAATTATAAGGTATATATATATAACATTCTTCTTGAAAGCTTTTGATGGTATCTAAATAAAATTCAGATAAGTCCCTATCGGTAAACATTTGATTATATAAAGCTCCATGAGCTTTTATGTGATGAAGTTTTGTTCCATAAAATTCAGCAATTGATTTAAGTCTTTCAATCTGATCTAATAGACTAAAATATAGTTCAGATCTTGAAATATCAATTTTTTTTCTACCAAAGTTTTCTTTATCTGGGTAAGATGGATGTGCACCAATTAAAACTTTATTCTTAATAGAAATTTCGACACACTCAATCATACTCTTAGAATCTCCTGCATGACCTCCACAAGCAATATTACATGAATTAATAAGAGGCATAATTATATGCTCATTATTAAGTCCTTCACCTAAATCACAATTAATATTTATCATCAGAAAATTAAAATTAATCCTCTAAATCCTAGAATTATAGTGATCATTATGATTATAATTCCAAAAGTATTTTGATACTTATAGGTATATTTTTTTCCAACTATGCTATTATTATTTACTAACCATAATAAAATAATTGCAACTATCGGCAGAAGTAAACTATTTGAAAATTGAGCAAACTTTATTATTTCTATTGGATTTATCTCAATCATAGAAATAATTACTCCAAAAATTAACACAATCATCCATACAAGTCTAAATTTGAAAGTCTTCATTGATTTTTTCCAACCAAAACAACTTTTTGCTACATATGCCGCTGCTAGAGGTGCTGTAATAGAAGATGTTATACCTGATGCAAATAAACCTATTCCAAGAAAATAAATTGCAAATTTTCCATATAATGGCTCCAGTCCTTTAGCTAAATCAATTACACTTTTAACATCCTGACTATTTACAGATGCTGCTGTAACAATAATTGAAAGAGAAACAATACCACCTAAAAAAATTGACACAAAACTTTCAATTCTTGCTGTTTGAAGTTTTTTAATAGAATCCCATTTTTCAGTTACTAAAGATGAATGTAAAAAAATATTGTAGGGGACAACAGTTGTGCCAATTAAACCTAGTACTATTAATATACTGTTTTCATCGAAATTAGGTATGAACATTCCCTCGATTAAAGAATTCAAATTAGGTTTTGTAACTATGGCAGTTATTAAAAAAGAAACACTCATTGTTAAAACCAAAAAAATCAAAGATTTCTCTATTAATTTATAGTTTCCTTGAAACAGAATTAAAAATGCAGCTATACCAATTAATACGGGAATATAGCTAATTGAATCAATACCAATTATTGCTGATATACCTAATGATGCTCCTGTTATATTACCAGCTTCATATGCAGCATTTCCAATTAGTATTGACGAGACTATAAGTACTATTAAGAATTTTTTAAAATAAATTGAATTTACTGATTTACTTATAACTTCAGCTACATTCATCTTTGTTACTAATCCAACTCGTAGCGATAGCTCCTGGAGAAATATAGTTGCAAAAATTGATAGAATTAAAGCCCAAATTAATGAATAACCATAGGATACACCTGCTATAGTACAAAGAGTAACAGTTCCAGGCCCAATAAATGCTGCAGCAATTAATATACCTGGCCCTATTTCTCTAGTCCATTTCATTAAGGCACTCTTATCTTATCACCAAGTAAAATTGCATTTAAAAAGAATCTATTAGTTCCATACCATGATCCTCTAAAATTAGGATTATTGGAAAATAATATTGCTCTTCCCGAACCAATTTTTGATACAAGTAATGATACTGTCTTATCAATCTTTTCTGAATTATTTTTAGTAATAAAACCATCAATTATTGGATTGGAAGTATATCTAACTACTGATGAATATTCATTTTTAGATGGTTTAATCCAGACAGTATTATTTTTATAAACAGGTACAATTGGATCCTCATACCCAAAACTCAAAGGATGTGACATATCAATTTGAGTGTTTAAAATTATTCCACCGATTTGCTCTTTACCTCTATTATCAGAAGCATCAACATATGGCTTAAATTCATTCTCATTATTGCTTTTTTCAGTCTTATATAATTCTTCATCTACAATTTTTGAATCAATTAAAAATTCAGAACCTGTACCAATTGAGATAATAGTGTTACCCTTGCTAGCCCAATTTTTAATTTTATTAATCTGTGACTCATTAAAATTATAATTTCCTGAAACTATGACCATTGAAGTATACTCATCAATATTTACTTTATCAAAATTTCTAATAGGAATTTTTGTGATTGGCATTCCGACCCTTTGATCTAAAAGGTGCCAAACTTCACCTGCTTCATATGATCTAACTCCAGTTCCAATTAACATCATTACTTTTTGTTTTTTTAGTGGAACTACTAAATTACTTCCCAAATCAATTCCTTCTGAACTAAGCCCTGAAGAGACTGAAAAAATATCAATTTTGAATTCATTTTGAATTTTTTGAAGACTTTGAAATAATTCAGATGAGTTCATTTTTTGAAGACTTACAGGAATAATAAGTGATCCATAATCAAATGATTTTAATCCCTGAGAGGTATTTATCTTAAAAGGTTTAAAAGAACTAGAAACTAATATATCATTATCTAATAGTTTATTTATAACTGCAGGAATATTATAATCTACCGAATTAATTATATAACTATACTCAGCTTTACTGACTTGATTAGTATAAAAAATATCATCTAAACCTTTAATTTGATCACCTTTCATTTCTCTTAAGGCAGGAGAATAATCAATATCATAGAAATTAGCAATTGACCATGATGATGCGTCATAAAAAACACTGTCTCTGAATTCAGTATTTGTCTCAAAGATTGATCTAATAGTCCTGTAGTTTTTTTGTTTAGTTGGAACAAAAAAGTCATTACCATTTCTTGTGACCTTTAAATCATGTATCAAAAGTTTGTCAATAAATGCTTTAGTCTTATTTCTATCTTTACCCAATGTAAATGAATAACCTTTTATTCTTTTTTTATCAGCATCAGTTAATGCTGATGCAAAAAATCTTTGCTGATATTCCATTAATTCACCTTTCATAGCAACAGAAGCTTTAATAGTAGTCATTCCTGATACATATTGGTTTCTTATTGTAAATGGAAAAGTAATTTCTCCAAATTGTGTTTTTTGTTTGTGCCCTCTTGAACTAGCTTGTTCAAATAGCATCCCAATACCTCCAAGAAGATCCGCATAAGAAGAGTGATAGCCAGGGTATGTCTTATCAAATGCTTCTTTAGAAAAGTACATTGAACCTATTTCGTCAAGTCCTTTTGCGAAGAATGAACCAAATAAAGTCTCAAAATATTCATAGTTCTCTTGAGGTATTATTGGGTCTTTTGCAGCATGTGTATTCCAAGGCACAAAAAAATATGTGCTATTAGTTCCCATCTCATGAAAATCCATAGTTAAATTCGGGTACCAATTATGATGAAAATTAATTTTACCTCTCGTTTCTGGATGAATTGCCAACAGAACATCTCTGTTTAAATCAAACCAATAATGATTTGTTCTACCACCAGGCCAATATTCATTGTGCTCAGCATCTTGTGGGTCGTCAACAAGCGGTGAACCTTTATAACTATTTACCCATTGAGTATGTCTATCCCTACCATCTGGATTTATAGTAGGATCTATCAAAACTATTGAATTGTCAAGATAATCTTGAATTTCTTGAGATTTAGATGCAACTAAGGTATAGGCGGTAAGCATTGCAGCTTCTGAGCTAGACGGCTCATTACCATGAACGTTATAACCTAAATTAATTATTACAGGAAAACTTTCTGGCTTTTGTGAATCTATATAGCCTTCATATTCTGGCTTTAAGTATGAAATATGACTTTTTCTAATTTCCTCTAGATTTTCAATTTTTTCAGGTGAACTTAATATTAGATAAATTAATTTACGCCCCTCATGAGAAGTTGCATATTGAAACATATCTGCTTTATCAGATGTTTCAGATAAATATTTCATGTATGACACAATTAAATCATGTCTTGTATGCATCTCACCAATTGGATATCCTAGAAACTGTTCAGGTGATAAGATGTCACTATCAAATGGAGCGTATTTTGAAAAATAATAATCCTGCGAAAATATTGAACCTAAAAATAATAGGTTAATTAGTATAAATTTTTTCATAATTCTATTCATTTATTCCTGGAAGTGAATTTGGATTTTCAACTTGCCAGTCAAAGTTTTTAGCTTTTAATTTTAATGGGTATAACTGGTCTAGATTATCAGCATCATATAATCTACCATTTTTCATAACCATTTTTACAGTATTTGTATTTCTTATGTTTTCTAAAGGATCTTCATCTAATATCACCAAATCTGCTAGCTTTCCACTTTCAATTGATCCTAATTCTTTATCTAAACCAATAGCATAGGCACCTATTATAGTAGAAACTCTAAGCATATCGTGATTAGAAATACCACCAGTAGCCATACTCCAAAGCTCCCAATGATATGCAAGCCCTTGAAGTTGACCATGAGAACCAACTCCTGCTATACCTCCGGCCTCAACAAGATCTTTTACAAATACACTTAGCTCTGGGAAGGTATACTCTTCTTCCATGAACCATCCAGCATTTCTTCGTCTTGTTTTAGACTCAACTTCCATTTTTGGAGTAAAATAATTTAGTTTTTCATCTTTATTTACATTTTCCGTAGCATAATAATAGTTTTCAGCCCATGGACCACCATATGTAACAAGAAGAGTTGGAGTATAAGCCTTTTTTGTAAATGCAGTTAATCCAATTAGATCATCATATACTGGATATATGGGATGATTATGTTCTTGACCTGGATAACCATCAATAGTTTCAGTAATATTTAATCTTAAATCTAATGCACCTTCAGTTGTAGGCATTATATTTTGTTCTTTAGCAGCCATTAATATCCATTGTCTCTGTTGACGGTTTCCTGCCCTGTACATTTTAATAGTCTTGGTGTTATAATATTTTGAATATTGTTTAAGTACATCTTTAGCTTCATCTAAACTATTAATATTATACCCCCAATAACCTACACCAGGTCCAGTTGAATATACCCTTGGTCCTAATATTTTACCTGTATCAACCATATCACTGTAAGTAAGAACATCCGTAGTACCAGTTTGAGGATCTCTAGTTGTAGTTACACCATATGCTAAATTTGCTGCATATGAGAAAGGTTGATTCTTCTGTAGACCCCAACTAGGTCTCATATGTGCATGAGTATCAACAAAACCTGGTAAAATAATTTTTCCATTTAAATCAATAACCTCAGTAGATTCATCTATATTAATTTGATTCTCACTTACTTCTTTAATACGATTATTAACTATATATATTTGACCATTTTCTATGATCTCATCTTCATTCATAGTAATTATTTTGGCATTTTTAAGTAAAATTGAACTCTCGGGTATATCTCTATTTAATTTTACTATAACCTCCAATTCATCAGCTAGAAATTCATCTTCATCTTCATCATTAACTAATTCTTTGGCTAACTCTGGGTTTAGTTTTGCAATCTCTTCAGCTAAATCTTCTTTTTTCTTTTCATCTTCAGTTAGGTCTTTATCTTTTTCTTTCATTTTTTTATCAAACTCATCCGAATCCTTTAAGTTATATGAGAAGAAAGAAGAGCCTAATGACCAATAGACAGTCTCTGAGTCATTATCCCAAAAAGGAAACTCACCTCCAATTTTAGTTAACTTTTTTGCAGGAAATGAAGAAAATTTTGGGTTAGATAAAGATATTTTTAAAGACTCTTTACCAGTGTATGGGATTGTGAAACTATATATATTGTTACTAACCTTAGCAAGACCCTGCTTTCCATCTGGTGATATCATTACAACACTTGCTGTTGAAGGTGTTTTAGAACTATAGGTAGTAATTCCTGTTACTTTTACAATTTTCTTCTCATCTGTTCCGTCCCATTTAATCGACACTAATCCATTTCTTGAACTATATAGGTAAATTCTATCTTCACCTTTAACAAAGTGAGGGTAAGATCTACCTTTAGAGTCATCTATGTAATTAAGCTTACCTCCATTTGATGATATCCACATCAATTTATCATTAGATTTAAAAGCATATGGACCATAACTTTCTTTGTAACTTCCTTCATCACCCGATATAAATACAATTTTATCCCCAGATTCATTCCAAACAGGAAAAGTAAAGACACCTTTTTCCTTTATATTTTGACTTTGAGTTAAAAGAATTGGATCTCTTCTGCCATCAGATCTCACCTTATAAATTGAGCCTCCGTCTTTATTATTCCATGAAACAAAAGCAATTTCTCTTCCATCTGGACTCCAAGCAGGCATTGCTTCAATAGTTTCATCAACAAACTCAGTTAGTCTATTCATTTCTTTAGTATTCAAATCCATTACATATAACTTGTTTACTGCTGTAAATGCAATTTTAGATTTATCTGGAGAAATTTTAGCATCTCTAATCTGGGTAGCATTCATTATTTTTTCATCTGAGATTGCATAGTCAAACTTGAGCTCAGGTCCAACTTCTACTATTTCATCAACCTTGAATGGTATTACAGATGAAGTACCATTCATAATAGATATTTTATTAATTTTTCCTCCATAAAAAACAATTAAATAGTTATTGTCTGGAGTAAATGACATATTTGGCAAAACACCTAAGGTTGCTTGAGACTCTTGATCATCTTTTTGAACAGGAAATGCAAGCCATTTTTCTTCACCAGTTTTTAAATCCCTTATTCTCAAAGCAGTTTTATCTTCAAATCTTGTTCCATAAACGAGCCATTTTCCATTTGGAGATAATGTCGGCGTAAATGCAGATCCAAATCTTGATGTTTCTCTTTTAGTTTCTCCTGTTTCTCTATCATATTTGGATATCTGATATTGAGGAAAACTAGCATTATATTGCCAAGAATTTCTTCTTTCTGCGTACCAAATATATCTATCATCATGGCTAACTACAGGCTGAACAATCTTTAAGGAAGAGGGTTCACCTATTAATTGAACACCAGAACCACCTTCTTTGTGATACATATGTAATTTTAGATTTCTAAATCCTGTTGAAGCAATAATGTAGTCACCATCTTTTGACCAATCTGCAAATGCTGTTTGGTTATCTTTTCCTTTAGTAATTTGAAGTGAGTCATTAGTCTCTAAATCTCTAGTCCATACATTTACATTTCCACTTTTATCACTTGTATATACAATTGAATTTCCATCTGGAGAAAATCTAGGATGTGAATCATAAGCCATTCCTTTAGTTATTCTTTTTGCTTCACCTCCGGTTATTGGAATTGAATAAATATCTCCAAGCATATCAAATACTATAGTATTACCATCTGGGCTAACATCAAGTGAAATCCATGTTCCGGTATCAGTATTAAGTTCAAAGAATCTATCTGGTTTTATTGGTAGATTTTTATTTTTTTTCTCTTCTTTTTTAGCCTCATCTTTTTTCTCTTCCTGAGCAAATGAAAAGTTTCCAATTAAAATAAAAGCTGAGATTGTAAGTAGTAATCGTCTCATGATTTTTTTTTGTAAATATATAGATTTGAATTTTTTAAATACTTAAAATTTAATGTTTTAGTTATATTTGGATATAAAAAATATCTAATGAAAAAACATATTATTCTTTTATTAATGCTTTTTGCATTTGATTTAGCTTTTTCTCAAAGTAAGCTTCAAATAATAAATCAAATAGTTTCAGAAGTAGAAAACAATTCTCAACTTGAAAACTTAGCCCATGAATTAATGGATCAGATTGGTCCTAGATTGACTGGAACTCCTCAAATGCTATTAGCACATGACTGGGTGGTTAATACATATACTAAATGGGATATAAATGCTGAAAATGAGCAATTTGGTCAGTGGAGAGCATGGGAAAGAGGAATAAGTCATATTGATATGATGTCACCATGGGTTAAATCATTAGAGGGGCAGCAGCTTTCATGGAGTGCAAG
>JAFMFH010000051.1 GCA_017856235.1 Flavobacteriaceae bacterium
CAATTTTTATTGTTTGGCTTCTAAATATTAGTGGTTTTTTTGGAATATTATCTGAAGAAAAAGATTTTTTTCTTTCAGCTTCCCCATATGTACTTTCAATTACACTTTTTTTGGTAATAGTAAACAACTTTGTAGATAAAAAGTTTCTGATAAGATTATTTTTAATTTTTTTGTTTGGTTTAACTGTAGAAATTTTTGGAGTAAATTATTCAATTTTTTTTGGAGAATATCAATATGGAGATAATCTTGGTACTAAGGTCTTTGATGTCCCAATAGTAATTGGTTTTAATTGGGTATTATTAATAATTATTTCTGGAAACTTTGCTCATAATATATTTCCAAATTCAACAATTTCAAAGGTTTTTGTTGGATCAACTATTATGATTTTATTAGATTTACTAATTGAGATTAGTTCACCAAAACTTGATTATTGGGAGTTTGCTGTTCATCCTGTTCCATTTTCAAATTATCTTTGGTGGTTTATTTTATCAGTTCTTTTCCATTTAATATATCAATCCAATAAAAATAAGGAGTTCGTATTATCTACAAATATTCTATTAATACATTTCTTATTTTTTGGTCTCTTGGCCGTTTTTCTTTAGATTTATTATTAAATAGTTAACATGAAATATATATATTCAATTCTAATTCTTTTTATAACTTTTAGCTGTGATATGCCTGCTGAAGTTATAAATTCAAATGGTGAGCCAGATGCTGCTCACACATCTGCTGAATGGCAAATTTGGGCATATTCTACAGCTGCTCCAGCATATATTGCTGCTAATGCAACAGTTTATGATGGTCCTCCTGCTATGGGAGGTAATCTTCTAAGAGAAGGTTCTAATGGCTGGACTTGTTTACCTGCCAATCCTAGAGGACAATCTGATCCAGAAAATGGATGGATTAATGCTCACGAGGCCATGCCTCTTTGTGGTGATGCAGAAGTATTCAAATGGATTAGTGCATGGTTTGCAGGTGAAATACCTGTAATGGATAAAGATGGATATGCATGGATGTTACATGGAGATATGGGAGAAGATAATACTATGGCTGGTGTACTTACCAAAGAAGAGGCAGCTGAAGGTCAATGGATTGAATCAGGTCCACATTTAATGAGAATGCCTGCTGATCCATCAACTTTAGATGGTATGTCTACTGACTTTACAACTGGTGCTCCATATGTTATGTTTGGAGGAACAACATATGCTCATGTTATGTATCCAATGGCAGGTTATTATGATTATCAACCAGAATCTGCTCCAGAATAAAAATAATTTACATCTTAAAAAACCCTCATAAATGAGGGTTTTTTAAAATTCTCTTTTAATAATTGTGTTTTGATTAAATTTAGTAAATGGAATATTTATTTATTTTAATTGTTCTTATTGGGTCTATTTTGGGGCTTTATTTTTTGTTAAAAAAACAAATTACTCAAAACTCTAAAAATAATAATATAGAGCTTGAATCTAAACTTGAATCCTTCATTGATGCTTTTAAACTTACTTCTGCAGAGAATCTAAACAAACAGCTTCAAGATTCTAAACAAGACCAGAAAAATATGGAAATACGTTTTTCTGAGACAATCAACAACTTAACTAAGGAACTTGAAAAGATTAAAGGAACTAATGAACAAGTTTTAACTTTTGCAAATCAAATGAAAACACTAGAAAAAATTTTGGGTAATCAAAAACAAAGAGGAATTCTTGGAGAAATTCAACTTGAAAACTTATTAGCCAATGTACTTCCTCCAGAACTATTTCAGATGCAGTATTCTTTTAATAATGGTGAAGCAGTAGATGCGGTTATAAAAGTTGGTGAATTTATAATTCCAATAGATGCAAAATTTTCTCTAGATAACTATAACAAAATGATAGAGAGTGATGAAACAGAGACTGATAAACTAAATGATCTTGAAAAAAAATTCAAAAATGATATAAAGAATAGGATAGATGAAACGTCAAAATATATAAGACCTAATGAGAAAACTGTTGATTACGCATATATGTTTATTCCTGCTGATGGTTTGTATCAAGATCTTCTTAATAATAAAGTAGGTTCATTAAAAATAAACCAAAGAGATCTAGTTTCATATGCGTATCAAAAGAAAGTAATGATTGTTTCACCTATGAGTTTATTTCCCATGCTTCAGGTTACAAATAAGGCTTTAAATAATATGAAAGTTGAAGAATCAATTAATGAAATTCAAATGAATATTGAGAAATTAGGCAACCATCTAAATGCATATTTGACATATCACGAAAAGCTTGGCAATAGCATAAGCACTGTTGTAAATCATTATAATGTTACAAATAAGGAGTTTAAAAAGATAGATAAGGATATAACTAAATTAACTTCTGGTAAATCAACCATCGGAATTGAAACAGAGAATATTGATAGACCACTTGTAGAAAAATAAAAAAAGCCCCCCAATTGGAAAGCTTATTTAGTTGCCTATAGCAACACACAACATGCAAATTTAATCAATTTTATGAATTTGACTTTAAATAAATTAAAAAGTCGACTATTGCCTCTTTTATTTTACTTAAGTCATTAGTAAAATGATTAATCATTATACTAAAAATATAGATTCTGTTTTTATCAGTAATAATATAACCAGAATAGTTATGATTATTTTTAAGAGTCCCTGTTTTTCCCCATACAAAATCTTTTTTATTCTGAATTATATAGTTTTCGGGAAATATCTTTTTTATTCTTTCAAACCCAATTAAGTTATATATATCATATAAAGATAAAATTACTGATTGAGGAGTAACCAAATTATATCTTGACAACCCAGATCCGTCAAATAATTCAATTTGTTTTGACAAACTTTTGATTAATTTGACCCCTTTATCTACTGAAATAGTGTCTTTTAATCGAAAAGAAATATTTGCAGCAATACTTTCTGAAATTAAATTATCAGATTCTTTGAGTATAGCAGAGTATATTTCATCCACCTGGGTAGAGTTTAATGTACTATAATCTTTTAATTCTTCTTTATTAAATTCTACTTTTTTTCCTAAAGCATTTTCAAGTAAGCTAATAGTATTTTTTCTTGATGTTATAAATGGAGAATATATTGTGTCTCCGATTTTAAATAAAGAGGGATTAACAGAAAAATTATTCTCTATTTCTGATCTATATATTTGTTTCTTTTGTTCAAAGTCTATAACAGTTTTAAATTTATCGGGAGTAATTTCAATATCTCCGTTTAATTTTTTTACAGCTTGAATTACATTTCCATAAATGGGCATCTCTGATCGTTCGGCTTGGTAGTAATTATTATAATCATCCCAAGCCCAACCTGGTCCATATTTTTCAAGATCAATTTTTGGGGCATGATATACTATATGTTTAAATTTCTTTAAAAAATTTTCTAAATCTTTATCTATATATTTTGGATGTAAAAGTAATGGATAACCAGTAGGTGAAATTTTTAAAGTATCATTGTAAACTTTATAATTTATTATTGGGATAGAGTCTCCATAATATATTGAACCCAGTACTGTTAAAATTTTAACGTTTGAAGCTGGAGTCATGTAGATATCAGTTCCCAATCCAACAACTTTTTTTTCCTTATCTATTCTTTTAAGTGCAATAGATACTACACTTCCATCTAATTGATTATTTTTTAATATCCAATTTTCAATTTTTTTACTAGATATTTGAGAAAATAAACTTGAGGAGAAGAATACTAAAAGGATTATCTTTTTCATTATGTCAAGATAAAAAAAAGCTCTTATAAAAAGAGCTTTTTAAGCGGTCTGGACGGGACTCGAACCCGCGACCCCCTGCGTGACAGGCAGGTATTCTAACCAACTGAACTACCAGACCAAT
>JAFMFH010000006.1 GCA_017856235.1 Flavobacteriaceae bacterium
AAGGTCGCAGGTTCGAGTCCTGCCCTCGCTACTAAAACAATAAAACGGTTATACTATTAAAGTGTAACCTTTTTTATTTTTTAAAATATTAATTAATCTCATTTTATTGAAATTCTGAAACTTTTCCATCCCAGTCTGGATCTGCAGCTCCAATCCATTTATTATTTATTGTGTCAAGAGCAACAGCATGAACTCTTCCAAAATACCCTTCTTGCCTAATTTTTTCTACATTGTAGAATTCAGGGTAATATACCTTATCATTAAATCTATCTATTCCTAGATGACCTTCAACATATCTTGGACTATCATACATATAGGTTCTAGGCATTACTAAAGCGTCATATAATCTAAACTTTTGCTTTAAATATCTATACGCAACCTGATTAATTGCTACTGGAATTTTATTTCCTCCAGCTGCACCGAGTGCAAGTATTACTTCATCATTACTTGTAAATAAAGTTGGTGAAATATGAGATGAAGATCTATCTCCTGGTTTATCTTGCCCTAAATATCCTCCTAAATAAGGCCCCATAGTAACATTGTAAAGAAATCCAAGGCCTTTTGTAGCAACTTTTGACCCCATATTGGGTCCTAAAGTTTGAGTAAGTGATACTACATTTCCATACTTATCTGAAGTAGTTAAATGAGCAGTATGCTCAAGTGCAATGTCCTGGTAATCATATTTTTTAACTTCATTATTATAAGTTATAACCATATTTGTTGACTCAATCTTATCTGCAATTCTTTTAGCTGTTTCTTTAGACAAAATACTTCTAACAGAATCGATGTTATTCTGATATGGTCTATATCTATAAGATTCTTCAACAGCAGAAGAAACCTTTATAGTCCAATCTTTTTCATCATTAATACTAAGGTTATCAAATATTTGAATCATGTTTATAGTTATTGAACCATATGATGGAAGGTTTAGAGTATGAATTTGATAGTCATTAAATTCACCAATTAAAACTTCAGACTCCACAGCTGAATAGTTTTTCAAATCATCATGAGTTATAAATCCTCCATTTGATTGAATATCGTCAACCATTTTTTGTGCAACTTCTCCCTCATAAAATCCTTTTTTTCCTTTTTCTGAAATAATTCTCAGAGTATTGGCGAGATCTTTTTGGACTAGAACATGACCATTTCTGTATGATTCTAATTCTGAGTCCAGGAAATAAAATTTTGATCCTTCAAATAACTTTAATTTTTCTTTTTCGCTTTGAAATCTTTTAATTTCTCCAGGAAGAACAAGAAATCCTTCTTCTGCAATTTTAATAGCAGGCTGCATTATTGTTTTTAAATCAAGATTACCATTTTCTTCATGAAGTTTTATTAGACCTGCAACAACACCCGGTATACCTATTGTCTTATATCCAAAACTAGGTAACTCCTCATCACTATCTTCAAAGCTTTGAGGTATTTGTGTGGTTCCATCAATTCCATGAATATTCCCATTTGCTTTTTTATAAATAACTTGAAGTCTTCCTCCTATTCCACTCATACTTGGCTCAACAACAGTTAAGGTAAATGAAGCAGCAACAGCAGCATCAAATGCATTTCCTCCTTTTGAGAAAATCAACTTACCAGTTTCTGACGCAAGTGGGTGTGGTGAAGAGATTATACTATTTGAATATTTAGAATTATCTGAGCAACTAATTAAAGCTGCTGCAATAAATAAGTAATATTTTTTTCTAGAATAGAACATAAAAAAAGGTTTGTAAAATTTACAAACCTTTTTTTAAAGTTTTACTGATTTACCTGGGTTTTTGTAAAAATACCTGAGTCTTCAGCAGGAGCATTTGCATTTGAATTTAATTCATTAGCTGCATATGGTATCCTTATGATAATAATGATAAAAGAAGAAATACTGAACTCAGTATTATTCTCATAATTATTTGATTTTTGTTTATTATTATCTAGAATATAATATATATTTTTAAATTGTAAAGGAAAACTTATAACAATGGAAAATATTACCTATACATGTGAAAAGTGTGGTATGGCTGTTAAAAGCCAATGTGCTAAATGTGATGAGCCTCTACAAAATAAAACTATAACTACTGATAGCGGAGAAGAAATTAAAGTTTCTTACTGTCCAGAGTGTGATGGAATGATTAAGTCCCCTATGTGCTGTGGACTTGACATGTCATGTGAACTATAGTATAAATTAATCTTTATTTATAACTGGATATTCTATTCCAAGTTGATCAAGATATGTGTCATACTTATTTTCATCAAAGTAAAACTCCTTTAATTTTGTTTTATATCTCTCCATGATATCCTTATTAAGAAATATTGCAGGAGGATCATTTTTAGAAATCATTGGTTTATACTGAGTTTCTTTTTTCTGAACATTTTCAAAATAATCCTTTGCCTGATTAAGTTTTTCAGGTTTCAAAAGAAAATCTAATACAGTCATAGCAACAACTTTAGCTCCAGCATTTGCACCTTTATGAGCAATTGGAGTTGCCATAGTTATTGCATTTGACCAATGGTGTCCTTGTAATCCTGGAATATTAGATGGAAATCTAAGTGTAACTGTTGGTACTTTCCATGATATATCACCAATATCATCTGAACCACCACTTATATTATAAGGAAGAGGAGATCCAATTTCATTAAGTTTAGTTGCAAGACCATTAGTATTATTTGAATTTACTTCTTTTTGAACTGCTACAGCAAGCTTTTGATCATCTTCTGACCAATCAGGCAGACCAATTGTCTTAATATTTTCATACATCTCCTCAGCTATAATTTTATTAAAATGTCTTGGCCAAGCTGTTCCAAGTACTCTTGAGGAAAACTTGGTGTCAGTCATTAATGCAGCTCCCTCTGCAATTTTATTTGCTTTTTCATAATTTTCCATTATGCCCTCATAGGTTATGTTTCTTATATAAAACCATATTGATGCTTTAGAAGGGACTACGTTTGGCTGATCTCCAGAATCTGTAAAAATTGAGTGGGATCTTTGATCTGGGTGCAGGTGTTCTCTTCTATAATTCCAGCCAATATTCATCAATTCAGCAGCATCAAGAGCACTTCTTCCTCTCCATGGAGCGCCAGCAGAGTGAGCAGTTTCACCTTCAAATGTATATTCAACAGAAATTAATCCAGTTCCAGTAGCCTTTCCCCATGAAACAGATAAGTTACTACTTACATGAGTAAAAATACACATATCAACATTATCAAAATAGCCATCTCTAACATACCAAGCTTTAGTTCCTATCTGCTCTTCTGCAACACCCGGCCATATAATTAACTTGCCTGGTATATTATTTTCTTGCATGACTTTTTTCACAGAAAGTGCAGCTGTAATGACAACTGGAAGACCTGAATTATGCCCCTCACCATGACCTGGTGCTCCTTCTACAATTGGTTTATGATATGCAACACCTGGATACTGAGAAGCTACCGGAATTCCATCAATATCACTACCTAAAGCTATAGTGGGTCCACCTTCACCATTAGACCAAGTAGCAAGCCATGCAGTTGGAACATCTGAAATACCATTTTCAATTTCAAATCCATTTTCCTCAAGTATTGAAGTTAAATATTTTGAAGTCTCAAATTCTTGAAATCCAAGTTCAGCAAAGCTAAACACTTTGTCTACCATAATTTGAGTAGACTTTTTATCATCCTCAACCATTTGAGATACTTGAGTCTTAAGATTATTTATTTTTCTTTTTGAAAAATTTTGTGAATGAGTAATATGTATAGATCCTAATATTAGAAGGTAAAGTATATTTTTCTTGAATTTGCTCATAATTTAAATTTAATAATGATATCTTTTAAAAGACTCAATGGCAGCATAATCTGCAAGCCCCATCTTTTTGTATTTTTCAGCAGTTTCTTTATTCCTCTCTTCAGCTCTTACCCAAAACTCTCTTAGATCTTGACCCTGGAACATTACACCATCTTTTTGAGTTTGATGGAAAAAAATTGCTTTTCTTTTTCTAAGTACTTGAGCGGGACTCATTGGAACAGCCATATCAATATCATGAATATCCCAATCCAGCCACGCTCCTCTATATAGCCATAACCAAGAATCCTTGATAAATTTTTCACCCTTTAATGTGTTTAAAGCCTCCAAGATTACATCCAAACACACTTTGTGAGTTCCATGCGGATCTTCTAAATCTCCTGCAGCAAAAATCTGATGAGGTTTAATTTTTTTAATTAATGAAGCTGTAATTAATACATCTTTTTTTGTATAAGGATTCTTCTTTATTCTCCCTGTATCATAAAATGGAAGATTCATAAAATGAGTATTTGAATCTGGAATCCCTATATATCTGGTAGCAGCAATGGCCTCTCTTTTTCTTATAAATCCCTTTAAATTTCTTACGGATTGTGAATCAATTTTATCAGGCTTATTATTCCTTAATTCCTTTATTAATTCATTGACAGATTTAGAGTCGTTTTTAAACATATCCCTGGAAACCTCTATAAATTTAAGAGCATCATGATCTGAAACAGCAATATTACCTTTAACTTGGTATGCAATATGGACTTCATGACCTTGAGATACAAGTCTATCAAATGTTCCTCCCATTGACACTACATCATCATCAGGATGAGGGCTAAAAATAATTACTCTCTTAGAATTAGGTGATTTTCTCTCAGGTCTAGTTGAGTCATCAGCACCTGGTTTTCCCCCAGGCCATCCTGTAATTGTATTTTGAAAGTGGTTAAACATTTTAATATTTAGTTCATATGAAGATCCTTCAAGAGCCAAAAGATCAGACAATCCATTTTTATTGTAGTCTTCATCTGTTAATTTTAAGATCGATTTTCCAGTTGTTTCACATAGCCAAACAATTGCTCTTCTTTTCATTGAATCAACCCAATCACATGAACTAACTAGCCAAGGTGTTTTAAACCTTGTTAATTCACTTGCAGATTCACTATCAAGAACAAGAGTTGTGTTTTTATGGTTCTGAAGATATGTTGTTGGTATTAATGAATCAACATTATTCTCCACTGATTTTTTTACAATTAAACTTTTATGTGAACCCCATGCCATTATAATAATTCTCTTTGAATTAAAAATTGTTCTAACTCCCATAGTTATTGCCTTAGAAGGGACATTTTCAATACCATTAAAACTTTTACTAGCATCAAATCTAGTTGTATGGTCAAGGGTTATAAGTCTAGTTTTTGAATTAAAATGAGAACCAGGTTCATTAAAGCCTATATGTCCAGTTCTTCCAATACCTAGTATCTGTATGTCAATTCCCCCACATGCTTCAATTTTATTCTCATACCAAGAACAGAATTTTTTTATTTCTTTCTCACTTATTTCTCCAGAAGGTATATTAATGTTTTCTTTAAGAATATCAATATGATCAAATAAATTTTCATTCATGAAATGATGATAACTATTGATATCATCTTTTTTAATACTATAATATTCGTCAAGATTAAAAGCAATTACATTTTTAAAGCTTAATGATTCATTTTTATGAATCTTTATTATTTCTTGGTAAACTATTGTAGGTGATGAACCTGTAGCAAACCCAATTACACAACTTTTATTTTTTTCCTGTTTAGATTTAACTAAATCACAAATTTCTCTAGCAATAAGTCGAGAAGCTTCTTGTGAATTTTGAAAACTAACAGTGTGAAGTTTTTCAAACCTAGTCTCCTCATTGATACCTGGAGATTGATACTTGAGGTTTTTATTAGTCATTTTTTTCTTTCTATTTGGAAACTACAAAGTTAATAATGTTTTCATGAATTTATTCTTATGTTTTTTTAATTTTACAAAATCAATATTAAATCTCAGTTATCTTAGTATGAATACAATCATTATAGGAAGTGGGCCAGCTGGATATACAGCGGCAATTTATGCAGCTAGAGCTGATCTAAAACCAATAATATATACTGGGTTAGAACCAGGTGGTCAACTAACAACTACAACCGAAGTAGATAATTTTCCTGGTTACCCTAAAGGTATTGATGGGCCAACTATGATGAATGAGCTTAAGGAACAAGCAGAAAGATTTGGAACAAAAGTTGAATTTGATTTTATTTCAAGAGTAGAGTTTTCAAAAGAAAAAGGTGGAGTTCATAAAATATATACTCAAAAAGGTGATGAAATTCAATCTAAGACTATAATAATATGCACAGGTGCTTCAGCAAAATATCTTGGTCTTGAGAGTGAACAAAAACTTATTGGAGGTGGAGTTTCAGCTTGTGCTGTCTGTGATGGATTCTTTTATAAGGATCAAGATGTTGCTGTAGTAGGTGGAGGAGATAGTGCAATTGAAGAGGCAACATATTTGGCTAAAATTTGTAGTAAGGTTACAATGCTAGTGAGAAAAGATCACTTTAGAGCTTCAAAAGCAATGCAACATCGCTTAAGCAACTTTAAAAATATTAATGTTCTTTTTAATTCTGAAATTGATGAAGTATTAGGGGTCAATGTAGTTGAAGGAATAAAAATTAAAAATAATGTCAGTAACGAGTTTTCTGAAATTAATATTACAGGCCTATTTATTGCCATTGGCCATAATCCAAATACTGATATCTTTAAAGGTATTGTTGATATGGATGATAGTGGATATATAATAACAGATAAGACTTCAACAAAGACAAATATACCTGGTGTTTTTGCCGCAGGAGATGTACAAGATAAAGATTATAGACAGGCAATTACAGCTGCAGGTACAGGCTGTATGGCAGCTCTAGATGCTGAAAGATATTTACAAGAAATTTAAATTCTTTTTGATGCTTTTAACCACCTTATGGGTATGTTATCATTTAAGGCATCTTGATAATCACTTTCAAGACAAGGCAAAAATTTAATTTTTTCATTACTAGATAAATTTATTGTCATCCACCACCTCTCTGAAATTTTACTTTTATAAAATATAATATCTCTGCCTGAGGTTTGTACTATATATTTAAAGAATAATTGAGAATCATCAAAATTTGATTCAATAGTTCTATTATTAAAACTGTCAATAAAATACCAAATGATTTCAGAATATAATTTATTTGAAACCTCATTTTTATTTAAGTCAAACAATCCAAAAAAGGATATTTTATTACTCTGACCTACATATTTACTCAATATACATGCAAGTCTTGAATCTATTCCACTGGGGTTGGAATTTGCAGAAAATGATAATGATTTCATATCAAAACCAACTATATCAGCATCTCTAATAATTGGCTCAGCTTTCATGTTGTTTTCTAAAATTTCACCCAATGAAATTTTTTCAAAAAATAATTTTTCCATTAATTCTATTTCTTCATATGAGCATAGATGTCTTTGATATCCGATATTAGTAAAATCATTCAATTTATTAGAATCATCCAATATAATTTTATTCATATATGTTCTGCCCGATATTATATCTGAATCTTGATATAAGTCAAATTGATTATCAATTGAAACAATGTTAACTTTCTTAGAATGAGAATCAAAAGATTTGAAGATTGGGTATATGATATCATTACTTCCACCAATTATAACTAAAGTAATTTTTTTTGAATATAATTCCTTACATATATCATATAATGCATGATAAGTATCCTCAACATTACTCCCATTAGGAAGATCACCTAAATCAGATATCGTTATCTTCCATTTGCCTTGTTTTAGATTGTATAATTCCTTTCTAAGTAAATTTAAATCTTGTAAGTCAGATTGAAAATAAGAGTTTCTAGTTTCACTAATTCCAATTAAGCAAAGATTTGATGAATTTAGATCAGGTATACCTGATTCTTTTGTGTGAAAATTTATTTTATTAAAAAGTGATCCTTGTAAATGATTTTCATCTAATTCATCAAGTAAATTTTCTGAAATAGGTTTCAATAGCTCAAGGCTCATTTTTTCTTTTTTGGATTTAGATACTCTTTAGCAGTATCTAAAGTAATAGTTTTAGGGTCAATTTCTTTTGGAATTTCTATTTTCTTTTTACCCATTGATATGACTGATCTTCCCCATCTACCTTTTTCGATCTTTATACCCTCTTCAACCCACTCATTAATTAGTTTTTCTTTTTCTTTTTTTAATTTTAATTCAATTAGCTCTTCGATATTATCAATGGTAAGATTGTCAAAGTCATATGCCTTATTTACGTTAATGAACATTTCATTCCAATTTATAAATGGTCCAAACCTACCCTTTCCTTTTGTTACAGGTAAATCGTTATAAATGTGAATAGGCTCATCTAATTTTAATTTTTCATCAATCAGAGGAATTGCAGAGTCTATGTCTACTGAATGTGGATCAATTTCCTTCGGTAATGAAATAGATTTAGAGGAAAATTTTAAATATGGTCCATATCTCCCATTATTTACAGTTACAACCTCACCTTTATAATTTCCAATTTCCTTTGGAAACTTAAATAGCTCTAATGCTTCGTTAAGAGTTATTGTATCAAGCTGCTGGTCTTTGGTTAAGCTTGCAAAAATTGGTTTTTTATCGTCATCCATCGTTCCTATTTGAGCTATTGGACCAAACTTTCCAAGTCTAACCTTAACAACTCTTCCTGATATAGGATCATCTCCTAAAATTTTTTCCCCAGATTGTCTTTCAGCTGTATCTTTTACAATATTTACATTTGTATGAAAATCTGTATAAAATTGTTTTATTATATCAGTCCAATTTTGATTTCCTTCAGCTATTTTATCAAAGCTTTTTTCAACCTCTGCTGTAAATCCGTAATCAAGAATGTTGTCGAAATTATCAACTAAAAAGTCATTTACGATTATTCCAATATCAGAAGGTACAAGCTTACCTTTATTGGAACCAGTTTTTTCAGTTAAAGTACTTTCAATTATATCTCCACTTTTAAATTCAATGGATTTATAGCTTCTTACTATACCTTCATTATCACCTTTCTCTACATATCCTCTATTTTGAATTGTTGATATTGTAGTAGCATAAGTTGCTGGTCTACCAATACCAAGTTCTTCCAATTTTTTAACTAAAGATGCTTCAGTATATCTTGAGGGAGGTCTTGAAAATGACTCTCTTGATATAATATTAATTAAATCAAGGTTTTCATTGATATTTAGTTGTGGTAGTATACCCTCTTCTTCCTGAAATTCATCATCAGTTCCTTCATTATATATTCTGAGAAAACCATCAAATTTTATTACTTCACCTCTAGCAATAAATATTTCATTAAAAGAGTTAGAATTGATATTCACAACTGTTCTTTCAATTTGTGCATCTGACATTTGAGAGGAAATTGTCCTTCTCCAAATAAGTTCATATAATCTTTGCTGATCATAATCTGACGATATATCTTCAACTGAAATATCTGTTGGTCTAACAGCTTCATGAGCTTCTTGAGCTGATTTATTTTTATTTTTATAATTTCTTGGATTTACATAACTATTTCCATATTTGCTTTCAATTACAGATAAAATTGAGGATTTAGCTTCTTTAGATATAGTGACACTATCTGTTCGCATATATGTTATTAAACCTGCTTCGTAAAGTTTTTGAGCAGTAGACATTGTCCTTGTAACACCAAAACCAAGTTTTCTTGAAGCTTCTTGCTGGAGTGTTGATGTAGTGAAAGGAGGAGCAGGAGATTTCTTAGCTGGTTTTTTTTCTACATCAGATATAGTGTAGTTACTATTAATATTTTTTTGAAGAAATACTTTTACTTCTTCAACAGAATCAAATTTATTATTTAATTCAGCATTAAGTATAACTCCACTGGAATTTTTAAATGTTGCAATAGACTTGAAATAACTATTAGTTAAAAAGTTTTTAATTTCTCTTTCCTTTTCAACAATAAGTCTCACAGAAACAGACTGAACTCTACCAGCAGAAAGACCTGTTTTAACTTTTCTCCATAAAACTGGGGATAATTCATAGCCTACTAATCTGTCTAGAACTCTTCTGGCCTGTTGAGCATTTACAAGATTATAGTTTATCTCTCTTGGACTATCTAATGCATTTAAAATTGCGTTTTTAGTGATTTCATGAAATACTATTCGATCATAGTCTTTGTTATTTAAATCCAAATTTTCATATAAGTGCCAGGCAATTGCCTCTCCTTCCCTGTCTTCATCACTAGCTATCCAAACTTTATCAGACTCACTAACGTACTTTTTAAGGTCTTTTATAACAGGTTTCTTTTCTGTAGGAATTATATATTTTGGTTTAAAGTCATTTTCTATATCAACTCCCAATTCTTTAACTGGAAGGTCTGAAATATGCCCTACACATGAAACAACTTTAAAGTCTTCTCCCAAAATTTTTTCAATTGTCTTTGCTTTTGTTGCAGACTCAACAATGACTAAATTTTTTGGCATATTTTATTTTTTGGGTTTAAATGTAAATAGATTTATTCTTTTGAATGAAAAAAAAAATAAAAATTTAAAAATTGTTTAACGTATAGATCTTAAAAAAAAGGTGCAAAAAAAATCAAAAAAAATATATTTAACTTAGATAAATTTTAACAATATGCGCTATTTAATTATAATACTAATCAGTTTATTTCAGTTTGGCTTTTCTCAAAGTTCAATAGAAAGACTTCAGACTTCACCACGGCATCATGAATGGGTTAGTATTAAAACAAATACTCATGAAATTAACAGTTTTTTGGTATATCCTGAAGTATCTGAAAAAGTTCCTGTAGTTGTTCTTATACATGAAAACAGGGGACTAGACAATTGGGCAAGAAGCATGACAGATCAAATTGCTGAAATGGGGTTTATTGCAATCGCACCTGATTTTCTTTCGGGCTCTGCACCAAATGGAGGAGGAACAAATGATTATGAAAATTCAGATGCTGCAAGAAAAGCAATATATAGTCTTGACTCCAATTTCATTAACGAAATTTTAAATAATACCGTTAATTATTCCAAAAAGATTCCTTCTAGTAATGGAAAAGTAGTTATTATTGGATTTTGTTGGGGAGGAAGCCAATCATTCGAATTTGCAACTCAATCGAATGAGATAGAAGCTGCAATTGTTTGTTATGGAACAGGCCCTTCAGATAATAACTCTTATTTTAATATTAGGGTTCCTGTATATGGTTTTTATGGTGGAGATGATAACAGAGTAAACTCGACAATTTCAGCTAGCGCGTCTGCTATGAAAGCTTCTGGTAATATTTTTGAGACCATTATTTATAAAGGTGCTGGGCATGGTTTTTTTAGATCTGGTGAGAATCAAAATGCAAAAAAAGAAAATCGTTTGGCAAGAGAACAAGGACTTATACGTTTAAAAGAAATTTTAAGAGGAATTTAAATCTATGATTGTTCAAAAAGATCATGAATTGTTAAATCTAATTTTTGAAAGGAAACTTGTTGAAGAAATTCTTGATTTTGGTATTGTAAACACTTTTTCAAAAGGTGATATAATTGTTAATTATGAAGATACCCTTAAAAGCATACCCATAGTAATTGATGGTTTAGTTAAGGTTTTAAAAGAGAATAAAGATTCTGGTGAAAGTTTACTGTACTATATTAAAAAAGGTGATACTTGTTCAATATCAACTGGGTGCATGACTGGTTATAAAAAAAGTACTATAAAAGCAATTTGTGAAACAGACACAAAAATTATATTTTTTTCAGCTCTAAAAATGAATGAATGGATGCAAAAATATCCATCTTGGAGATTTTTTATAATTAATAGTTTTCAAGATAGACTTAATGAGCTTTTTGATATTATTAAATCAATTAGTTTTGATAATCTTGAAGAGAGAATAATAAGCTATCTTAGAAACAGATCATTAGTTATTAAATCAAAAATAATAATAACAACACATGAAGAAATAGCAAAAGAATTAAGCACCTCTCGTGTTGTAGTATCAAGAATTCTTAAATCTTTAGAATCTAATTCAAAGCTTGAACTTGGCAGAAATTCAATTACTTTATCTAATATGTAACCTATGTTACATTATTAAATTTATTAATGATTTATTTTTGCTTTAAATGGAAACACTGGGATACATTGGAGCTCTTTTGATTGGATTAATTCTTGGTTTAATAGGAAGTGGCGGCTCTGTTTTGGCAGTACCTATTTTTACTTATCTTTTTTTACTAGATGAGAAAGTTGCTACGGCTTATTCTCTTTTTGTTGTTGGGTTAACAAGTCTTGTAGGAAGCATTAACTATAATTTAAAAAAATTAATAAACTGGAATCAGGTGTTACTTTTTGGGTTACCATCAATAATATCTGTAGTTCTTGTTAGATATTTTATAATGCCTAATATTCCAGACATAATTATAAGTATTTCTGGCAATGATATTTCAAGAAGAATATTAATTTTAGGATTATTTTCAATTCTTTTGATTTTGTCAAGTATAACAATGTTTATAAATAAACAAAGTAAAACTTCCGGAATTGATTTGAACTATTTCAAAATAGCATCAGAAGGTTTTATAGTGGGTGGATTAACTGGATTAATTGGTGCTGGAGGAGGGTTTCTAATTATACCTTCACTAGTAATTTTGGGTAAACTACCTATAAAAGAAGCAGTAGGAACATCATTGGTCATTATTTCGCTTAAATCGTTATCTGGATTTTTCTTTGGGGATGTTTTTTTAATTCAAATAGATTGGAGCTTAATTTTAAATTTTACTTTTATATCAATTATAGGAATATTTATAGGTAATTACTTATCTGTTTATATTAATGCCAAATTATTAAAAAAAATATTTGCTGTTTTTATCTTTATTATAGGTTTCCTAATAATAATAAACGAACTACTAAATTTACAATAATGAAAATAGAACAAATTTATACTGGTTGCTTAGCTCAAGGAGCTTATTATATTGAAAGCGAAAATGAAGTAGCAATTATTGATCCTCTTAGAGAGGTAAATCAATATATAGATAAAGCTAAAGAGTCAAACTCGACAATAAAATACATATTTGAAACTCATTTTCATGCAGACTTTGTAAGCGGTCATATAACATTATCTAAAAAGACAGGAGGTAAAATAGTTTATGGTCCAACTGCTGAAACAAATTTTGATTCTATAAAGGCAAGGGATGGTGAAGTTTTTAAGATCGGTAAAATAACAATTACTGCAATTCATACACCTGGACATACCCTTGAGAGTACATGTTATTTACTTAGGGATGAGAATAATAAAGAAATTGCAATTTTTACAGGCGATACATTATTTTTAGGAGATGTAGGAAGACCCGATTTAGCTCAAGCAAATTTAAAATTAACAAAAGAACAACTTGCGGGTAAATTATATGATAGTTTAAGAACTAAAATAATGAGCTTACCGGATAATATCATTGTATATCCTGCTCATGGAGCTGGTTCTGCATGTGGTAAAAATATGATGAAAATTACATCCGACACATTAGCAAATCAAAAAAAAATGAACTATGCCTTAAATGAAAATCTTTCTAAAGAAGAATTTATAAATGCAGTCTTAGATGGCCTTGGCGAACCTCCTAAATATTTCCCAGCTAATGTTAAAATGAATAAAGAGGGCTATAATGATATTAATAATATTCTTCAAAAAAATAGACCTTTGAAACCAGATGAAGTTGAACAAATTGTTAATACATCTGAAACTATTATACTTGATGTTAGATCACCTGATGACTTTGAAAAAGCTCATATACCAAGATCAATTTTTATTGGTTTAGACGGATCTTTTGCTCCATGGGTAGGTGAGCTAATTGCAAATGTTGATCAAAAAATAATTTTTATTTGTGATACTGGTAGAGAAGAAGAAACTATTATCAGGTTATCTAGAGTAGGATTTGATAATACAATAGGATATTTGGATGGAGGAATTGCATCCTGGATTAATTCAGGAAGAGAAATAGATTCTGTAACATCAATTGATCCTGAAAAAACATCTCAGATTAATACAGAAAATGACCAAATCATTGATGTTAGAAAAAAATCTGAATTTGATATGGGTAGGGTCGAAAAAGCAAGTAACATTTGTTTATCAACTATAAATAATCACCATGATAAATTTTTAACAGATAATCACAAATACATTCACTGTCAAGGAGGATATAGGAGTATGATAGCTTGCTCTATTCTAAAAAGTAGGGGGGTTCATAATATCACAAACATTAGGGGGGGCTTTAAACAAATAATGAATTACACAAATATTATTATATGATTATGGAAAGTATATTAAATCCTTGGCCTTGGTATATTTCAGGCCCATTAATATCCATGATAATGTTTTTATTAATTTTTAATGGTAAAACATTTGGTGTTTCATCAAATTTGAGAACAATTTGTTCTGTCTGTGGTGCAAATAAGTTTTCAAAGTTTTTTGACATTAAAGTAAAAGATCATTTATGGAATATAATTTTTATACTTGGAGCTTCTCTTGGAGGATTTTTAGGTCTTAAGTATTTATCTAAAAACTCTTATGTTGAAATTTCTGAAAATACAAAGTCTACTCTGAGGTTATATGAAATAGATAGTTTTGATAGCAACTATATGCCTTTAGAATTATTTGCTATAGAAAATCTTGATTTAAATAATATAACAATGCTTATTGCTGGAGGACTTCTAATTGGTTTTGGAACCAGGTATGCTGGAGGATGTACATCAGGTCATGCAATAACTGGACTTAGTCAGCTTCAGTTAGGGTCCTTAGTTTCGGTAATTGGTTTTTTTGTTGGGGGGCTTTTAATGATTCATCTAATTTTTCCAATTTTATTTTAATGAGAAAGCTATATTTTTTTTTAGTAGGAATTGCTTTTGGTATTATTATGATCAAATCCGAGGCAGCTTCATGGTTTAGAATATTTGAGATGTTTTACTTTCAATCTTTTCACATGTATGGTATTATTGGAAGTGCAATAATTACTGGTGTAATAGGCAATCAATTAATTAAAATTTTTAAAATAAAAGACTTTAATAATAACAGTATTCAATATCCAAATAAGGATAATACTTTTAAAAGATACATAATAGGTGGATCAATTTTTGGATTAGGCTGGGCTCTAGTAGGGGCTTGCCCTGGACCAATGTTTGTACTTTTTGGTGCAGGGTTTTATTCTGTTATAATTATCATTATATCAGCTGTATTAGGAACCTTTTTATATGGACTTATACAAAATAAGCTACCTCATTAAAAAAGTCATTATAAAATCAAAAAAGTAATTCTATAAACTGACAAATTGGCATAATTTAAATTAATTAAGTACTTTTACTAAAATTTAAATATTATCAAAAAAAAGTCATTATATATCGAAACATACGGGTGTCAGATGAATTTTGCTGACAGTGAGGTTGTTGCGTCAATATTAAAAAAAGATGGATATGAATTAACCGATGATTCGAAGACTGCAAATCTGGTTTTATTAAATACCTGCTCAATTAGAGATAAAGCAGAACAAACAGTTAGAAATAAACTTAAAACATTTAATTCTTATAAGAAAGAGAATAGTAAACTAAAAATAGGGCTTTTAGGCTGCATGGCAGAGAGATTAAAGGATAAGCTTCTTGAAGAAGAAAAGATGGTTGACCTTATTGTGGGACCAGACTCTTATAAAGAACTTCCAAACCTATTAGATGAAGTTGATCATAATCAAAAAGCAGTTAATGTTATACTATCAAGATCTGAAACCTATGGAGATATTTCACCAGTAAGAATTCATAACAACGGTATTAATGCATTTGTGTCAATCACAAGAGGGTGTGACAATATGTGCACATTTTGTGTTGTACCATTTACTAGAGGTAGAGAGAGAAGTAGAAACCCTGATAGTATATTAAAAGAAATAGATGAATTAAATCAAAAAGGATACAAGGAAATTACATTACTAGGGCAAAATGTTGATAGTTATTTATGGTATGGAGGAGGTCCAAAAAAAGACTTTAGAAAGGCAACAGAAGATCAAAAGAAAAATTCAGTAAAATTTTCAAGCTTACTTGACCTAGTTGCTTCAAGTTTTCCAGAAATAAGAATAAGATTTTCAACTTCAAATCCTCAGGATATGACAATTGATGTAATTGAAACAATGTCTACATATGAAAATATTTGCAACTATATTCACCTACCAATTCAGTCTGGAAGTGATAGAATTTTAAAAAAGATGAATCGACTTCATACTAGAAAAGAATATCTTGATTTAATTAAGAAAATAAGAGAAATAATTCCTAATTGTGGTATTTCCCATGATATGATTACTGGATTTCCCTCTGAGACTGAAAGAGATCATCAAGCTACTTTATCTCTGATGGAAGAAGTAAAGTATGACTTTGGATATATGTTTGCGTATTCTGAAAGACCAGGAACTTATGCGGCTAGACACTTTAAAGATGATATCTCTCCAGAAATTAAACAAAGAAGGTTAGAGGAAATAATTGATCTTCAACAAAGGCATAGCCTAGAAAGAAATAAAAGTTTCATTAATAAAGAGTGCAAAGTACTTATAGATAAAGAATCTAAAAAATCAAATGATTTTTGGAGTGGAAGAACAACTGAAAACAATGTTGTTGTTTTTCCTAAATACAATTTTAAATTGGGTGATACTGTAAATGTTAATATAAGTGATTGTACAACTGCAACTCTAATTGGAAATATTAATCAATTAAAAGCTAAAGTTTAATGGAGTCCGTTTTAACTGTAAAGCAAAGGTTTGGAATAATTGGAGATAATCCTAAGCTTAATAGAGCAATTGAAAAATCAATTCAAGTTGCTAACTCTGATATATCTGTCCTTGTTACAGGTGAGAGTGGTGTTGGAAAAGAGAACATTTCTAAAATTATTCACCAGTATTCTCATAGAAAACATGCAAAATATATTGCAGTTAATTGTGGAGCAATTCCTGAGGGTACAATTGATTCTGAATTATTTGGGCATGAGAAAGGAGCATTTACTGGAGCTACAGCAAACAGAAGTGGTTATTTTGAAGTATGTGACGGAGGGACAATATTCCTAGATGAAGTAGGAGAACTGCCTCTTTCAACCCAAGTTAGGCTTTTAAGAATTCTTGAAAGTGGAGAATATATTAAAGTTGGATCTTCAAAAGTTCAAAAAACTAATGTAAGAATAGTAGCCGCAACTAATGTAAATATGGATGAGGCAATAAATAAAGGAAAGTTTAGAGAAGATCTTTTTTACAGACTAAGTACTATTATTATTAATATACCACCGTTGAGGGAAAGGAAAGATGATATTCCAATCTTGTTCAGAAAATTTGCATCTGATTTTGCCCAAAAATATAATATGCCAACATTAAGACTTGATGAGTCCGCTCAAGATTTGCTTTGTCAACAAGACTGGAAAGGTAATATAAGGCAACTAAGAAATATTGCTGAACAAATGTCTATATTAGAAAAAGAAAGGAATCTCAAAAGTGATACTTTAAATAATTACCTTCCAAGTAAAGTATCAAACCTTCCCGCAACTCTTGATAATTTTAAAGAAGATTCATCATCTTTCTCTTCAGAGCGAGAAATACTTTATAAAGTTCTTTTTGATATGAAAAATGACTTAAATGATCTAAAAAAATTAACCTTAGAAATAATGCAAGGTGATGACAAAACTGATATAAAAGAAAAGAATCAAGGATTGATTAAAAAAATTTATGGGGATGATGAACCATATGATAGTCAAGAAACAGAAGATTCAGGCCTTGATTTGAATATTGACATAGAGAACAAAGTTCAGGATAAGTATGAATATGTTGAGACTATTGAAGAAGAAGAGACTCTTTCTCTTCAGGATAAGGAACTAGAAATGATTAAACAAGCTTTAATTAGGACTAATGGAAAGAGAAAAAATGCTGCTAAAGAGCTAGGTATATCAGAAAGAACATTATATAGAAAAATCAAACAACATAATCTTGGAGATGATTAAGAATTTAAAAAAATACTATTTACTTTTCAGTTTTTCATTATTAAGTTTCTCATGTGGAATCTACAGTTTTACTGGTTCATCAATTCCAGTAGGAGTTGAAACTGTTCAAGTCGATTATTTTGAAAACACTGCTGGGGGAAAACCTGGATCTACGGTAGAACCTGGTCTTGATAGAGACTTTACCATAGCTCTTCAAGATTTAATAGTTAACCAAACAAGTCTTAATCTTGTAAATGAAGGTGGAGATATAGTTTACAGCGGTGAGATTGTTGAATTTAGTGTTACTCCAATGGCAGCTACTGCTGAGATTACAGCCGCTCAAAACAGGTTAACTATGGCAGTTATGGTTAGTTATGAAAATGTTTTAAATGAGGAGGATAACATAGAAAAAAGATTCTCTTTTTATTATGACTTTCCGGGCAATCTTCAAGTGTTTGATATAAGAGATGCTGCTCTTCAAGAAATTTTTGAGAGAATTACTCAAGATATCTTTAACGAAACATTAGCAAAATGGTAAATAAAACCCGTGATTCCTTCTCAAGAATTTTAAATGAATTTGATCCATCAGATTCTTCTACATCTATAGTTCTAAAAGAAATACTTAATACATATCCTTTTTTCCAATCAGCATCTGCTTATTATCTAAAAACACTTAAAGTTCAAAAGAAAGAGGCCTTTAATGAATTACTTCCAAAGACTGCTATCTTGACATACAATAGAGATATTTTAAGGAATTGGATTTATAGTAAGAAAGAAACTGAAACTAATAAAAAAATTGATTTAATTGATAAATATTCTTTTTTAGATTGGTTTGATGTAATAAATGAAAGTGAATCAAATTTAGATCATAAGATTGATTTAATTGATAAATTTTTAAAGAGTTCGCCAAAAATTAATTTAGACAAAGATTACGATTCTAAAGTTGATATTATTACTGAATCTAAAATTAAGGATGACCTAATAACTGAGACTCTCGCCAAAATTTATATTAATCAGAAGAAATATAATAAAGCGATAAAAGCTTATAATATATTAAGCTTGAAATATCCAAAAAAAAGTAGTTTCTTTGCAGACCAAATTGAAATGATAAAAAAACAAAAAAATATTAATAATTAATCATGGGAACCTTTTGGATATTAGTATCGTTAATTTTATTTGTTTGTGTTTTATTAATACTCGTGATTATGGTTCAAAATCCTAAAGGAGGAGGCTTATCTTCTACCTTTGGTGGAGGCCAACAACAAATTGGTGGTGTAAAAAGCACTACAGACTTTCTTGACAAAAGCACATGGGCTCTTGCTATAATTATTCTTGTTTTAATTCTTATTTCAAACGTAACCTTAATGAATGATTCCAATAATTCCGACTCAATTCTAATTAATGAATCAATTCCTGAGCAAACAATTCCTGAAATTCCAGAACAAAGTATTCCTGAAATTCCCTCTGAAACAACAGACGAATAGTGTCATGATGTCATGAAAAATACTTTTTCATAGATTTTTAACCACTTGGCATACTTTATGAAAATTCTTAAATATTAAAATAAAATAAAATAAAATGAGTAAAATTAATATTAAACCACTTGCAGATAGAGTTTTAGTTCAACCCTTTGAAGCTGAAACAACTACTTCATCTGGGATTATTATTCCAGATACTGCAAAAGAAAAACCTCAAAGAGGTAAAATTGTTGCAGCTGGGCCTGGAACAAAAGAAAATCCAGTAACTCTTAAAGTTGGAGATATTGTTCTATATGGAAAGTATGCTGGAACAGAACTTCAACATGAAGGTATTGATTATTTGATAATGAAAGAAAGTGATATTCTTGCAATTGTATAACTAAATTTAAAACAAAATGGCAAAAAAAATTGAATTTGATATCGAAGCACGAGATGGCATTAAGCGAGGGGTAGATGCTCTTGCAAATGCTGTTAAAGTTACATTAGGTCCTAAAGGAAGAAATGTAATTATAGGTAAATCTTTTGGCGCACCTCAAGTAACTAAAGATGGAGTTACTGTTGCAAAAGAAATAGAATTAAAGGATAATTTAGAAAATATGGGTGCTCAGATGGTTAAAGAAGTTGCTTCTAAAACTAATGATTTAGCTGGAGATGGAACTACTACCGCTACTATCCTTGCTCAATCTATTGTTACAGAAGGACTTAAAAACGTTGCAGCAGGAGCAAATCCAATGGATTTAAAAAGAGGTATAGACAAAGCTGTTATTGCTGTAGTAAATGCTTTAGAGAAACAATCAGTAGAAATTGGAAGTGCATCTGAAAAAATACTTCAGGTTGCAAGTATTTCTGCCAATAATGATGAAACAATTGGAAAATTAATTACTGAAGCATTTGAAAAAGTTGGCAAAGAGGGAGTTATAACTGTTGAAGAAGCAAAGGGTACTGAAACTTATGTTGATGTAGTTGAAGGTATGCAATTTGATAGAGGTTATATTTCCCCTTATTTTGTAACTGATTCGGAAAAAATGGAAGCAGATCTGGATACTCCCCAAATTCTTATAACAGATAAAAAAATATCTGTTATGAAAGACTTACTTCCAATTTTAGAGCCAGTAGCTCAATCTGGAAAACCTCTATTAATAATTGCAGAGGACATTGATGGAGAGGCTTTAGCTACATTAGTTGTAAATAAGCTAAGAGGTTCCTTGAAAATTGCAGCAGTAAAGGCTCCTGGATTTGGAGATAGAAGAAAAGCAATGCTAGAAGATATTGCAATATTAACTGGAGGAACAGTTATCTCTGAAGAAAGAGGTTTTACCCTAGAAAACACAACATTAGATATGTTAGGAACTGCAGAAAAGGTTACAATTGATAAGGATAATACGACTATTGTTAATGGTTCTGGAAATAAAAAAGATATAAAATCAAGAGTAAGTCAAATTAAAGCTCAAATTGAAACAACAACATCAGATTATGATAAAGAAAAACTCCAAGAAAGGCTTGCCAAATTAGCTGGTGGAGTTGCAGTTCTTTATGTTGGTGCTCCTTCAGAAGTTGAGATGAAAGAGAAAAAAGATAGAGTTGATGATGCTCTTCATGCTACTAGAGCTGCAATCGAGGAAGGTATTGTAGCAGGTGGTGGTGTTGCTCTTTTAAATTCAAGAAATGAATTAGAAAAGTTAAAATCATCAAATGCTGATGAATTAACAGGGATTCAGATTGTAAACAAAGCAATTGAAACTCCTCTAAGGACTATTGTTGAAAATTCTGGAGGTGAAGGATCAGTAGTTGTATCAAAAGTTCTTGAAGGAGATAAAAACTTTGGATATAATGCAAAAGAAGGCAAATATGTTGATATGTTAAAAGAAGGTATCATCGATCCTAAAAAAGTGACAAGGGTTGCTCTTGAAAATGCAGCATCTGTAGCTGGAATGATTTTAACTACTGAATGTGCATTAGTGGACATTAAAGAAGATAATCCTGCATCAATGCCACCAATGGGTGGAGGAGGGATGCCAGGCATGATGTAATATATTAACCACAAAAATAAAAACCTGCTTTTAAGCAGGTTTTTTTTGTACTTTTATTTTCTTTATGAAAAAAATTTCTTCAGCACTTATCTCAGTGTTTAATAAGAATAAAATTGAACATTTATGTCAAATTCTTTCAGACAATAATGTTAAAATATATTCTACTGGAGGAACTTATGAATATATAAATAATCTAGGCATTAAAATAGATAAAGTAGAGGACTTAACAACATTCCCTTCTATTTTAAATGGAAGAGTAAAAACCTTACATCCTAAAATATTCGGTGGAATATTAAGAACAAACTCCAAGTCTGACATTTATGAATCAAAAAAATATAAGATTCCTGAAATAGATCTTGTAGTAGTTGATCTTTATCCTTTTGAAGAGGCCGTCAAAAATTCAAATAGTCATGAAGATATAATTGAAAAGATTGATATAGGTGGGATTTCTCTTATTAGAGCTGCATCAAAAAATTATGAAAATGTTGTTTGTATTTCATCTATAGATCAATACAATGGATTAATTAACATTTTAAAGAATGATTGTAAAACAGATATATTATATAGAAAGAAACTTGCATTTGAAGCATTCAAAAAAAGTTCAGATTATGATTCTAAGATTTCATTGTATTTAAGTAATGATAATAGTAGTACAAATTATGATAAGGATACTATTAAAGAGTTAAGATATGGAGAAAACCCTCATCAAAAAGGTAGATTTATTGGTCAAATTGATAAAATATTTGAACAAATACATGGTAAGGACATTTCTTACAATAATCTTTTAGATATAGATGCAGCAATATGTCTTCTTAAAGACTTGGAAACAAAAAAATCAGTTTTTTTAATACACAAGCATAACAATCCATGTGGTTTTGCTATAAGAAACAACATATTAGATGCTTATTTAGATGCACTATCATGTGATAATGTATCTGCTTTTGGTGGAATTTTAACTTGTAACCAAGCTATTGATATAAATACTGCCAAAGAGATTAATAAACTATTCTTTGAAATTTTAATTGCCCCTGATTTTAGTCCTAGTGCATTAGAGGTATTAAAATCTAAAAAGAATAGAATAATTATAAAACTAAAATCTTTTCCAATAAATAAACTCCAAACTCGATCATGTCTTAATGGTATACTTGAACAAGATATAGATGATAAAATTGAAAAAATTGACGATTTTAAAGTTGTTACAAAAATATCACCAAGTTCTTCTAAAACTGATGATCTGTTATTAGCATCAATTATTGCGAAGCATACAAAATCCAATTGTATAGCAATTGTAAAAAACAAACAATTAATTGGATCTGGAATGGGACAAGTATCAAGAATAGATGCATTAAATCAAGCAATTAAAAAATCAAAAAGATTTGGTTTTGACCTTAATGAATCTTGTTTGGCAAGTGATGCTTTCTTTCCATTTTCAGATTGTGTTGAAATATCACATGCAAATAAAATAAACTATATTGTTCAACCAGGGGGGTCAATTAAAGATCAAGATTCTATAGATTTTTGTAATAAAAATGGGATGTCTATGGTTTTCTCAGGAATAAGACATTTTAGACATTAATTGGTATTATTTAACTAACTTTGCAAAATATTATGGGATTTTTCACAGAAGAAATAGCTATTGACTTAGGCACTGCAAACACTTTAATTATTCATAATGATAAAGTTGTAGTTAATAGTCCATCTATTGTTGCAATTGACAGAGTTACAAATAAAATTATAGCTATTGGTGAAGAGGCAAAATTCATGCAAGGTAAAACTCACGAAAATATCAAGACAATTAGACCCCTTAAAGATGGTGTAATTGCTGATTTTGAAGCATCAGAAAAAATGATTAGTGAGTTAATTAGAAGTATTCCTACTCTAAAAAAAAGGTGGTTTTCTCCATCTTTAACTATGGTAATCTGTATTCCCTCTGGAATTACAGAAGTTGAAATGAGAGCTGTAAAAGAATCTGCTGAAAGAGTAAATGGAAAAGAAGTTTATTTAATTCATGAACCAATGGCAGCAGCAATTGGAATTGGGATTGACATCGTAAAACCAAAGGGTAATATGGTTGTAGATATTGGGGGTGGAACTACTGAAATTGCTGTGATTGCATTGGCAGGTATTGTTTGTGAAAAGTCATTGAAGGTAGCTGGAGACCAACTTACTAACGATATTGTATATTACATGAGAACAAAGCATAATTTATATATAGGCGACAGGACAGCAGAAAAAATTAAAATTGAAGTAGGGTCTGTAACTGAAAGTTTAGATGATCCTCCTGAAGATTTGCAAGTTCAAGGAAGAGATCTTTTGTCCGGTAAACCAAAAGAAAAGATAATCTCTTACATAGAGGTTGCAAAGGCAATTGACAAATCTATAATGAGAATTGAGGACTCAATCATGGAGACTCTATCTCAAACACCACCAGAACTTGCTGCAGACATTTATAATACAGGAATATATCTAGCAGGAGGAGGTGCTCTTCTTAGAGGCTTAGATGAAAGATTATCAAAGAAAACTGATTTACCAGTTTATATTGCTGAAGATCCACTTCAAGCAGTAGTCAGAGGAACAGGAATTGCCCTAAAAAATATAGAAAAATTTAAGTCTGTTCTAATCAAGTAATTTTAATGCAATCAATAATTAATTCCATTTTTAAAAACAGGAAATTAATTATATATCTTTTTCTTTCATTTATAACTTTTAACTATTTATATAATAATAGTTCAGTTCACTATTCTGGGTTTGGTAAGACTGGAACATTTATTTCTGGTTCAACTTCTACTATTTTTTCCTATATAAATTCTTATTTTAATCTTAGACAAGAAAATAATAGACTAATTGAAGAAAACCTAGAATTAAAAAAAATCGAATCTAAATTTATTGATATTTCTGGCACCAAAGACATTGCAGAAGGCAAAATTGATAAGACAATAAGTGCAAAAGTTATATTGAACTCAATTAATAAGAGTAAAAATATTATTGTAATTAACAAAGGGAAGCTTAGTGGAATTCAGAAAGAAATGGGAGTTATATCTTCAAAAGGGGTTGTTGGAATTATAAAAAATATAACAAGTAATTATTCTTCAATTATTTCATTACTCAATACAGATTTAAAAATAAATGCTATTTTGAAGGAGTCTTCTACTATAGGTTCATTGAGTTGGAATGGATTAGATCCAAGAATTGTTCAACTTAATGATATTCCTTTAAGTAGTTCTATTAAAGTTGGAGATACAATTGTAACTGGGGGTATGTCGTTTTATTTTCCTAAGGGAATACCGATTGGTAAAATAGAAGATTATGACAATTCATCACTTGAGGGATACTATTCAATCAACGTATCAATTTTCAATGACTTCTCTTCACTTTCTAATCTATATGTATTAGAGCGAACTGATAATGATGAAATTAAATCCTTATTAAATGAATAGAGAGGTAGTAAAAGATATAATTTTATCATTCATAATTGTATTATCTCAATTATTGATTTTTAACCATATGAATCTTTTTGGAACTCTAAATACATTTATCTATGTTTCTTTATTCATCCTCTATAAAACTTCATATGATAAAACTTTTCTAATAGTATATGGTTTCATAGTTGGATTGATAATTGATTTATCATTGCAAACTTATGGGGTTCATACTTTAGCTTCTATAACAGTATGTTATTTCAGAGAAAGAATTGAGAAATATTCATTTGGAGTAAACTCTATATTGCCATTGGCAATGATTAGGGGGACACAAATAACAAATAGAATAACATTTTTCTTAATTATCATACTTCTACATTCATTAATTTATTTTTCATTAATCTTTTTTAATTTAGAATTTACATTGACTATATTTTTATATACTCTTATTAATGCAATTGTTAACTTTATAATTATTTGGATTATCTCTAAGTTAATTTTCAATAAATAAAAATGATAAGAAAGAATCTCTTAGTATGGGTTACTTTAATTAGCTCAGTAATTTTTGTTATTCAGCTTGCTTCTCTTCAACTTTCCAGAGATTCTTTTAATACAGATTTTGCAATACAAGAAATTTCAGTATATCCTGAAAGGGGTTTAATTTTTGATAGAAACGGTGAATTATTAGTAGCTAATCAACCAATGTATGAGCTGATTATTATTCCTGAAAACACAGTTGAATTTGATACAGTTCAATTATCAAATTTAATTGGGATTGAACAAAATGAATTATCAGAAAGAATATCATCTGCAAAAAAATATTCAACAAAACTACCATCTGTTATAAAATCTCAGATTTCAAAAGAAAAGAATGCTTATTTACAAGAGAAAATCTGGTTATTTGAGGGATTTTATCTTAGAAAAAATTCTGTAAGAGATTACATTAGTCCCTTTGCTAGTAATGTAATAGGCTATACAGGAGAGGTTGATCAAAATGATATAAACTCTAATCCATATTATGAGAAAGGAGAGATGATTGGAAAGCAGGGTATTGAGAGCTATTATGAAGAAAGGTTAAAAGGAGTAAAAGGTAAGAGATATTTTCAAAAAGATAGATTTAATAGAATTATAGGTCCATACAATGATTCTAAAGAGGATATATCTCCAAAAAAGGCTGATAATCTTACTTTAACTATTGATATTAAACTTCAAGAATACGCTGAAAGTTTATTAATAAATAAAAAAGGGGGGATTGTAGCAATTGAACCATCTTCTGGAGAGATACTTACATTAGTTAGTGCTCCAACATACCAGTCTAGTCAATTTATAGGTCAAGATAGAGGATTTTATTTTCAAAGCTTACTTAAAGATACGATAAACAAGCCCTTATTTGATAGAGCCCTACAAGCTCAATATTCGCCTGGATCTCCTATGAAAATTCTTAATGCGTTAATTGGACTTCAAGAGGGAGTAATTGATGAGAATACTAATTTTACATGCAATGCAGGTCATTATTACGCAAAGAACGCCTTCATGGCTTGTCATAACAAATTTGGCACAATTAGTAATTTAAGAAAGGGTATTTATAACTCGTGTAATACATTTTTTGCCAAAACTTACAAAATGATAATTGACAAATATGATTCACCTAGCCTAGGTTTAGATAATTGGAGTAAGCATATTAAGAGTTTTGGTCTTGGAGATTATCTTGGATATGATTTATCTATCGGTAAAAAAGGTTTTATTCCAGAGTCAAGTTATTATAATAGATTTTATGGGAATAATCGATGGAGTGCCTCAACAACAATTTCAAATTCTATTGGTCAAGGAGAAATTTTGACAACTCCCATTCAAATGGCCAACTTTGCATCTGCTATAGCAAATCGTGGATTTTTTTACAAACCTCACTTTGTAAAAAAAATTAATAATCAGGAAAATATTAGTTTTGAAAAAAATATCACATCTATTGATAAAGAAAACTTTGAACTAGTAATTAATGGAATGGTTGATGTTGTGGAGAGAGGTACAGCAAGAATTGCTAAAATTAAAAATATTAATGTAGCTGGAAAAACTGGTACTGTTGAAAACTTTATATTAATTGAAGGAGAAAAAAAACAACTAACTGATCATTCAACTTTTATAGCTTTTGCACCTGCAGAAGATCCAAAAATTGTTGTTTCAGTTTTCGTTGAAAATGGATATTGGGGAAGTAGATGGGCTGCTCCTATTGCCAGCCTCATTATAGAAAAATATTTAACTGGAAAAGTTGAAAGAAAATGGCTAGAAAATAGAATGATAAATGGTAGCCTGTTAGCTGAATATGAAAAGCCTTATAAATTTCAAAATTTTACAATAAATGAATAGACTAGATTTATTAAAGTATGATTTAGTTTCAATTTTAATATATATTGGTTTAGTATCGTTTGGTATAATAAATATCTATTCCTCAAGTTTTAATGGATCTTCTACAAATTTGTTTGATGTAAGCTCTATAGTTGGAAAGCAAATCATTTTTTTTTTTCTATCTCTTGTTGTATTAATATTTATACTTTTTACAAGAAATAAGTTTTTTGATAATTCTGCATCTATAGTGTATTTTTTATCAATAATACTTCTCATTGGTCTATTTGTTTTTGGTGTTGAAAGAGGGGGAGCAAAATCATGGTATGCTCTTGGTCCAATAAGTTTTCAACCAAGTGAACTTTCCAAATTCGGTACAGCTTTATTTTTATCAAAATTTTTAAGTATTATTCAGACAGATTTAAAGAAAAAAAGAGATATAGTAATTGTATTGATAATTATACTAGTACCTCTAATTTTAACTACAATTCAACCTGATCCAGGCTCAGCATTAATTTTTTTAGCATTCATCTTTCCAGTTATTCGTGAAGGATTAAATCTTAATTATTTTTATTTTGGATTATATATTATTTCAACTTTATTAATCACATTAAAATTCAATTTTCTTATATGTTTAACCATCCTAACAATAATTTTTTTTGCTTATCTAATTTATTTAAGAAATAAAAAGATTAAAGTTTCATTACTTAAATTTATATTTTCATTTTTCATACTAATTTCTACTTCCTTATCGACTAATTATTTATTTGAGAATGTCTTGGAGCAGAGGCATAGAGATAGAATAAATTTAGTTCTCGGAAAAGAGGTAGATAAAAGTGGAATTGGGTATAACATTAGTCAATCAAAAATTGCAATAAGTAATGGTAGATTTTTTGGTACTGGTTTTTTAGAGGGTACTCAAACTAAAGGGCATTTTGTTCCAAGACAACACACTGATTTTATTTTTAGTACAATTGGAGAAGAATGGGGGTTTATTGGCAGCCTAACTACTATTGTTTTATTTTCATTTTTAATCATTCGAATTATAACAAGGGCAAACAAGCAACCAAACCATTTTAGACGTATTTATACTTATTGTTTTGCAAGCCTAGTTTTTTTCCACTTTTTTCTAAATGTTGGCATGTCAATTGGATTACTTCCATCTATTGGCATCCCCCTACCCTTTGTAAGTTATGGTGGATCAAGTCTATTAATATTTAGCCTAATGTTCTTTGTTTATATAAATTTTGACTCCAGTAGATTAAAAGAAAGTTAATCATCAATATTTAGTTGAGATAAAATTTCATTTGATTTTATATAGGATAGATCCCTTAATAAATTTATAGCTTCATTTACATATATATCTTTTTTCATAGAATCAATCCATCTATCTCTTTTTTCTTTTATATCATCATTGTATGAATCATCTTCCTTATCATTAGTATTATTCCATTTAAATATATAAGGTGATTCAAATTCTTCAATAAGTTTTAATTTATTGTTTTGAGATTTTGAGCTTTTTAAATCATCTTTATACGCTAGATATTCTAAAGAAATTATCCTATTATCTTGTTGAGATTTGATCCATGATGCGTGTTCATCAATTATTGAAAAAAACTCATTATTATTTATTCTCTCTTTACTCTCAGAAATAACCTGTGAATAATTAAATATATTGTCTGAATCATTATAACTAGCTGGATCAATTTTATCCCAACTTAATGGGTTTTTTAAATCTTTTTCTCCTATATCTAAATAAGAATATCTATTAGGTAATATTATATCACTCTTTACTCCTTCTAACTGAGTAGATACACCGTTCACCCTATAAAATTTATCTGTTGTGATTTTAAGGGATCCTAGATCACCATAAGTATTTCCTGAAATAACATTATTTAAATCAACAATATTCTGAACAGTTCCCTTTCCATAGGTTTGTTTACTACCTAAAATAATTGCTCTGTTATAGTCTTGAAGAGCTGCTGCGAGAATTTCGGATGCGGACGCAGAAAATTCATTAACTAGAACTACAAGTGGACCATCCCATAATATGGAAGGATCATTATCTCTTAGAATTTCTTTTCTTCCACCAATACTTTTAACCTGAACAACTGGGCCCTTTTCAATAAAAAACCCTGTAATATCAACTACAGTTTTAAGAGATCCACCTCCATTATTCCTTAGGTCTAAAATCAATCCGCTAATACCCTTAGATCTAAGATTTATTATTTCTTTTTTTAAGTCATTAGCAGCATTTCTCTCGCCATAATCATCAAAATCAACATAAAATCTTGGCAGATTTATTAAACCATATTTTGAAAAATCATCATTTATTATTGAGGATTTTGCATAAGTTTCTTCAAGTTCAACAACATCTCTAGTAACAACAACCTGCTCTATGCTTCCATCAACTCTTTTAACATTTAAATAAACTTTTGTTCCTTTTTCTCCTTTAATAAGATCAGTCGCATCAGATAATTTCATTAATGATATTTCAGTAGGTTCTTCATCTTGAGACTGAGCTACAGAAATTATTATATCACCAACATTTAATAGGTTATCTCTCCAAACTGGACCACCAATTATTATCTCTACGATTTCAACTTGTTGTTTTGTTTTTGATAATCTTGCACCAATCCCTTGAAACTTTCCTGAAATATTTTGATCAAAAACCTCTTTAGCCTCAGGTGCTAAATAAGTAGTATGAGGATCGTATTGAGTAACAATAGAATTAAGATAAATCGAGAACCAATCAATTCTTTCTAATTCACTGTTAAATTGGAAAAAATCTTTAAGGTTATCTTTAATTGAAGATCTAGACTCTTTTTCAATTTCTTCGTCTGTTTTAGTCTGGGTTTTTTCTGAATCACTATCATCATTTATTTCTTTTTTTGTAGCAAATGCATCAAGAGCTGATAGCTTTAATCTTTTCCTCCAAAGATTTTTTAAATCATTTAAATTTGATGCATAGTTTAAATTTTCATAGTCAATATTTATATCTTCTTGAATATTAAAGTTGAACGGCTCATTAAGAATATCTTCATAAAACCCTTCAACCTCAGAAATTCTGTATAATAATTTTTCGTATACAGTATTAAAGAATGTTATATCTGAAGACTTTATCTGGTCATCTATAAGTAACTTATATTCTGATAACATTTCGATATCAGATTCAAGCAAAAACCTTTTCTGATAATCTACAGCTTGAATAAATTCATCAAACACTTTTATTGAGAAATCATCATTAATTATTTTAGGATCATAATGCAACTTGTCTAGAACGTAAGAAACAAGATCAACTAATAATCTGTCTTTATTTGGCTCATCACTTGAAAATTTAAAGTTTGATACTTCAAAATAAATTACAAGTGAAATTATACTAGATAAAACTATACCAAATACCCTTAAAATCATATCGCAAAATTAAATGAAAAAAAATTAAGATAACCCTAATAACAGCAAAGTTTATGTTAAAGTTAAAAGAGTAAAACGTTTTCATATATTTACATGAAATAGTTATAAATGGAAAGACCACTTATTTTAGTTACAAATGATGATGGAATTAATGCTCCAGGAATTAGAACTTTAATAGCAATAATGAAAGATATTGGTGACATTGTTGTTGTAGCTCCAGATAGTCCTCAATCTGGAATGGGACATGCCATAACAATAAATTCAACATTACATTCTTCTAGAATTACCCCAAAAGATTCTGAAATTATTGAGTATAGTTGTTCTGGAACCCCTGCTGATTGTGTAAAATTAGCCATTAATGAGTTAATGCCTAGAAAACCTGATTTATGTGTATCTGGGATTAATCATGGTTCCAACTCATCGATTAATGTAATATACTCAGGAACAATGAGTGCTGCTATTGAAGCTGGAATTGAAGGAATTCCTGCTATAGGTTTTTCTCTTTTAGATTATAGTTGGAATGCCGATTTCAAACAATCTAAAAATTTTATTAGTAAGATTACCTTAAATGCTTTAAACAATGGGATTCCAAAAGGAGTTGTATTAAACGTTAATATTCCATCAGTAAAGAAATCTGATATTAAAGGTGTTAAAATTTGCAGACAAGCAATGGCATATTGGGTTGAGGAATTTGATAAAAGAAAAAACCCACTTGGTCAAGAATATTATTGGTTAACTGGTAAGTTTGTTAATAAAGATAAAGGAGAAGACACCGATGAATGGGCTTTAAGTAATAATTATATTTCAATTGTACCGGTTGAATTTGATTTAACTGCTCACCATGCAATTCAAGGTCTAAACGAGTGGGATTTTAAATGAAATATTATATAATTGCTGGAGAAGCGTCAGGAGATTTATATGGCTCTCGTTTAATAACTGAGTTAAAATCCCTAGATAATAATGCTGAAATTAGATTTTGGGGTGGAGATAAGATGGTTTTGAGTGGAGGAACTATTGTTAAGCATATAAGAGATCTTGCGTTTATGGGATTTTATGAAGTAATTAAGAATATTGATAAAATCTTTAGTAATATTAGTTTCTGTAAAAAAGATATTCTTGCATTCAATCCCGATAAAATAATTTATATAGATTACCCTGGTTTTAATTTAAGAATTTGTGACTGGGCTAAAAAAAAAGGATTTAGCAACTACTATTATATAAGTCCTCAAATATGGGCATGGAAGGAAGGACGAATAAAAAAGATAAAAAGAAATGTAGATAAACTATATGTTATTTTTCCATTTGAAAAGAAATACTACAATGAAAAGCATAATATTGATACATTTTATTTTGGGCATCCTTTAATAGAGGCTATTAGTTCATATAATATAAATAAAAACTTTTTTAGTGAAAATAATATCCCTTATAATAAACCAATTATTGCATTTCTACCAGGTAGTAGAATTCAGGAGATTAAAACTATACTCCCAATTTTTTTATCTATAATTAGTAATTATCCTAATTACAATTTTATAATTGCGGGTGTAAATAATGTTGATCCTAATATTTATAATCTAGGATCATATTCTAATTTATTTATCGTTTATAATAAAACATATGACCTGTTAACTAATTCTTTTGCAGCTATTGTTACAAGTGGTACTGCTTCATTAGAATGTTCTCTATTTAAAATACCTCAGTTAGTATGTTATAAAACTAGTCATCTTAGTTACTTTATTGGTAAATTATTTGTTAAGCTAAAGTATATATCTTTGGTAAATATTATACTAGAAAAAGGTATTGTTAAAGAACTTATTCAAGATAACCTTAACAAGAAAAGTCTTGCTTATGAATTTAATAAGCTTTGTGAACAAGAAACAAGATCGAAAATAATTAAAGAGTATTCTAAAATTTTTGATTTACTATCTGTAAAAGATACATCGAAGAAAATTGCTTCATCAATAATTAATTAATTCCATGCATCATACTTAGAATTTTTTTATTTGCCAATATCATTAATAATCCAACAAATGCAGGTAAAATTGTGAAAATTAAGAAGAAAACAGACATACCATAATCTTCAACTATTGGATCAATATAACTCCCAGTTAAACCAGCACTAAGATTCGCAATAAAGTTCGCTACAAACCAAACTCCAAACATTAAACCAACAAGTTTTTGAGGAGCTAATTTACTAACATAAGAAAGCCCAACAGGGGACACACACAACTCTCCTAACGTATGGAATAGATATGCTAGAATAAGAAAAATCATACTTTGAGAGGCTGAAGATGAACCTAATGGTATATTTAAGGAACCATATGAAAGAATTGCAAATCCTATTGATAAAAGCATTAATCCAATTCCAAATTTCACAGGTCCAGATGGATTATATTTTGATTGCCATATTTTAGCAAGTACTGGAGCAAATGTAATTATAAAGAAAGAGTTCAAAATTGCAAACCATGATGCAGGCACTTCAGTTGCATCCTTTAAAAATTCTCTATTTAGCATCCATATAATAATACCCCAAATTATAATAAAACTCAATGATAGGAATATGTTTGATACAGCATATTTCTTAAATGTATTATTAAATAAGTAATAGAGAATTATTGTAAGAATGATCATAGGCACAATAACTAAAAGTGAGTTTATAATCTTAAATATTAAGGCTCCAGTCCCAATTAAATCTCTATTTGTATAGTCATTTGCAAAAATTGTCATACTACCTCCTGCCTGTTCAAAACCCCACCAAAAAAATATAGTTACAAAAGAAAAGATTCCAATAACAATCAATCTATCAATAATAGTTTTTCTGGATGGTTCATTATCTTTCAAATCTATATTTTTACCATCTTTTTTTTCACTTGGTTTTAAGCCTATAGATCCAAAAATATTCTGTCCATAGTGGAATTGAAGCATTCCAAATAACATAAAAATTCCTGCCAAACCAAAACCATAATGCCAATTAACAGTTTCGCCAATATAGCCACAAAGAAGAATTCCAAGAAAAGCACCTGAATTAATTCCCATATAAAATATTGTATAAGCAGCATCTTTGATTTTTCCATCATCTTTGTACATTTGACCAACCATAGAGCTTATATTTGGCTTAAATAGTCCATTCCCTAATATTAGAAGACTTAAACCAACATATAAATAGAAATCATTAAAAATCTCTAATGCCATAGCTGCATGACCAAGTGTCATAATTAAAGCTCCATAAACAACAGCTTTCCTAAAACCTATAAATCTATCTGCAATTAGCCCACCAAAAATTGGAGTAATATAGACAAGTCCAGTATACCATCCATATAACACTAATGCTTCTGATCTTTCCCATCCCCATCCTTCGTTATCAATAGAAGAGATTAGAAATAGAACAAGAATTGCACGCATCCCATAGTATGAAAACCTTTCCCACATTTCAGTAAAAAAAAGTGTAAAAAGTCCTGATGGATGGCCAAGAATTGTTTTTTGATTTATTTCGTCTCCATTAAATAGTTTAATGTTATTCATTGTATGATATCTAAATTATATTGAGTTTGTTTTCACTTATATTTACATAAAGAAAAGAAAATTATGCCAAAAAAAATAATTGGTTTTTCAAAACTTTCAAGGGAGGAAAAAATAGATTGGTTAAGTAAAAATTTTTTTGATAATTCAAATCAAGCTAAATCAATACTTGATATTTATTTAAATTCCAATAAAGATATTCAAGCCATACATGATTCATTTTCTGAAAATAGTGTTTCAAATTTTTATCTTCCATATTCTTTATCACCAAATTTTTTAATTAATGATAAAAATTATACTATTCCTCTAGTAACAGAGGAAAGTTCAGTTGTTGCTGCATTGTCGAATTCAGCTAAATTTTGGTTTGATAAAGGAGGATTTAAAGCTAAAGTTAAAAGTTTAATCAAAAGAGGGCATATACACCTCTCCTTTGATGGTAATATAGATGTCCTCAAAGAATTCATTGATAATAATAGGTCAGATATACTCAAATCTACAGATAATTTAACAATGAATATGAAAAAAAGAGGTGGTGGTATATCTGCAATTGATATTATTGATAAAACAAGTGAGCTAAAAAATTATTTTCAATTATCTGTTGATTTTAATACCTCAGATTCAATGGGAGCTAATTTTATTAATTCATGTCTTGAAGCAATGGCAAAAAAAATAGACGAGTTATCTAAACAATATGATGGTTTCATTAAAAACTGCTTTAATTTAAATATAGTTATGTCAATATTATCTAATTATACACCAGATTGTATTGTTGAAGCACATGCAGAATGCAACATTGATGATCTAATAGATATCAATGGAACTAACTCAAATGACTTTGCAAAAAAAATGAAATACGCTTTTGATATTGCTAAAATTGACATCAATAGAGCCGTTACTCATAATAAAGGAATTATGAATGGAATAGATGCAATTTTAATAGCTACTGGAAATGATTTTAGAGCAGTAGAAGCTGGTATTCATGCTTATGCATCATCAAACTCAAAATATGAGAGTTTATCAGAATGTACTATTACTGATAATAAATTTAGATTAGGTATTAAAATTCCACTATCAATAGGAACAGTTGGAGGAATTACTGATTTGCACCCTCTAGTAAAACTATCATTAAAAATGCTAGGTAATCCTTCCTCAAGAGATCTTATGTGTATTATAGCCTGTGTTGGACTTGCTCAAAATTTTGCAGCAATTAAATCATTAATTACATCAGGTATTCAGCATGGACATATGAAAATGCACTTAATCAATCTTCTAATTAAGTATAATGCTAACAAAGATCAGATTATAAGAGCTGAAAAATATTTTGCAGATAAAGAGATTAATAGTAGCTCAGTTTTTGAGTTTATTAAATCCCACAAGTAGATATGAGATTTTATAGTAATGGTAAGCTTTTAATAACAGGAGAATATTTTGTTCTTAATGGGGCATTATCTCTAGCATTACCAACAATCTATGGACAATATTTTGAAATAAATTATAATAACTCTAATATAATTAATTGGACAAGCTACAATAATAATAGAAAGATTTGGTTTAATTGTCAAATAGATAAAGATAGCTTAACAGTTAAATATTCATCATCTAAAGAAATTTCACGAATTATAAAAGAACTAATAAATTTCATTAGAGATAAAGAAAGTAATTTTTTAAAATCAAATGGTTCAACAATAATTACAGAATTAACATTTGATAAAGATTGGGGGTTAGGATCTTCATCAACTCTTATTAATAATCTCTCAAAATTTTCAGGTATTGATCCATATGAACTCAATACTAAATTTTTTAATGGAAGTGGTTATGATATTGCATGTGCTAATTCAAATACCTCTTTAGTGTATAGATTAAATGATGACAAAAAAGAAATTAAAAAAATTAATTTTAACCCATCTTTTAGAGATAAATTACATTTTGTTTATTTAAATAAAAAACAAAATTCCTTAGATGAAATAAAAAGTTTCAGAGAAAGCATAAATTCAAAAATTGGTGTTACTGAGATCTCAGAAATTACAGAGAGAATTATTTTAAGCAAAGATCAGTTAGAATTTAATTCACTAATAAAAGAACATGAAGATATAGTGTCAAAACTAATCTCAAAAGAGAAAATTAAGGATAAACTATTTGATGACTTTAATGGTGAAATTAAAAGTTTAGGAGCATGGGGAGGTGATTTTATTCTTGCTTCTGCAATTGATAAAAACCCAATAGACTACTTTAGGAGTAAGGGGTTTCATACTATATTTAATTATAATGAATTAGCTTTAGTCTAATAGTAGATACTTCTATTATCAATAATCTCAGCTTTTGATTCAAGTACTTCTGGAATCAAAATTGATAATCTTTCTTTCTCTCTGTCACTAAAAGAATTAGATATTTCCTGACTAAGATTGATTTCCTCAGCGATTTCTTTAGATAAAAGTCTTATGATATAAACTCCATTATTTCCTTTTAATAAAGGAGATAACTCATTAGGTTCAAGAGAAAAAGAAGAACCTATTATGTAGGGTTCAACACCAGCTCCAACTAGAATTGGATCATATTGAGTAACTGCAGATGCATTTTCAAATTCTAGATTATTCTCCTCTGCAATAATATCTATATTCAATTCTGATTGATATTTATTTTTCAAGAAATCATATTTTTTACTTTGAATTAGAATTTCGGTAATCTCAGTTCTAACATCTTCGATATTTGGAAGTCTTGTTTTATTAAATTCAATAATTTTTGCAACAATATATCCATCATTTAGGGTAAATCTTCTTACATCACCAACTCTTGAATCATCATCATACATCCATTTAATCACTTCTCTAGAATTAGTTATCCCCGGCAAACCTCCATCAAAATCATCAAAAGATTCAAAAGTATTTATTTGTAAACTTAAATCACTTTGATTAAGTTGAAGACCGTTATTTGCATCAAATTCAACCTGAGAAGCTTTCCTAAAGTTTTCATTAGAAGATTCATTTGAAGGAATAATTTCAATCGCGACATCAGCAAGCAAAACTTTATCCAAATTAGCATCTCTTTTTTTATCTATCATTCTTGTAATTTTATAAAAATTACCATCCTTGTAAGGACCAAAGACTTGGCCAATGTCAAGGCCATAAAGAATATCAGAAAAATCACTTGATAATTCTTGTTTAGTTTTATAAATTGAGTCCCATACTACTTCAGAGTAGATATCAATAAATTCAGAATAATCTATAACATTAGCAAATCCTTCAACATACTCTGTTGAGTTTGTAATTTGATTAAGTTGATTAAAACCATTTTTAAGCTGCTCAAGATTTGTTCTTATATTATTTTCATCAATATTACTAGCTGTATCAGGTACATAAATAAATTCAACTTTCTTAGATTCTCCAATTTCGTATATCTCTCTCTTATTCTTTAAATAAGAATTAATTTCTGAATCTTTAATATTAAAAATAGAATCAGGGACTAATTCGTATGGTATTCTCAGGTATTGGATGTTTACCTTATCATTTTCTAAATGATACTGAATATTTGAATCTGCGTTGGTATAAGTCACACTTGACTTGATTAAATCAAAATATATTTTTTGTTTTGCAAGAGATATTATATTATCCTCTTGTAATTTCCAAGAATTATATAAGGTTGGGTTTGAGTTCTTTAATTGAGCTATATAATTTGAAAATTTGCTGAAGTCAAATAAACCTATTTCATTTTGAAATAAAGGGTTTAAAACTATTGATTCATCACTTGAAATGATTTGTTCTAATTGATTCTTTCCAGCATCGATCCCTAGTTTATTTAACTCTTGAAGTAAGGCTTGATTTTTAATACCTTGATCCCATGCAAAGTTTACAGCGCTTGTTGTATTTAACCCATATACAGTCTGAGCTTGTTCAACCATCATATTGAAAATCTCAAAATCAATTTCTTCACCATTAATTTCACCAACTGGCTTATTTGAGCTAAAGCCTCCATTTGAAGTAAAAACTCCTGAAATAACAAATGCGAATAATGCCATTCCAATTACTATAATCAGGAATACCGATCTTTTTCTAATTTGTCCAAGTATAGCCATCTGTTCAAATAATTTTCGAAAATACAATTAAGTATTTATTTATACTATTCTTGTTCAATTTTTTTTAATAGAACTTTTTCAATTTTTGAAGAGCTTGCTTCAATAATTTTTATTAAATATTGACCAATTATAATCTCATCGTCAACTTTTGGAATTTGCTCTTCATTAAATACTATTAATCCTCCAAGTGTATCATAAGTCTCACTTTCAGGAAGATTTAGGTTATGGGATTTATTAAGGTATTCTATTTCTAACCTAGCAGATAATTCATAAATATTTTCAGAAATTTTCTTTTCAAAATAATCGTAGTTGTCATGTTCATCTTCAATTTCTCCGAATAACTCTTCTACAATATCCTCCACAGTTATAATTCCAGATGTTACTCCATATTCATCAATTACAACTGCAATACTCTTTCTTTGCCTTGTTAATAATTCCAATACATCGTTAACTAACATTGGCTCTGGAACAAATTCAACAGGTAAAATGAGTTCTTTTAGGCTATCTGGTTTTTTCAAAAAATCAAATGAATGTATATATCCAATAATCTCATCAATTGTGTCCACATATACAGGAATCTTTGATAGACCTGTCTCAGTTAAAATTTTTTTGATTTTCTCAATTTCAATAGATTTATCAACAGCGATGATTTCAGCTCTTGGAACCATTACATCTCTTGCCTTTACATCGGATAATTCAAGAGCATTTTGAAAAATTTCAATTTCAGAGTCTAAAGTGTCATCAGAATTTTCTATTTCATTTTCTATATAGCTTTCTAATTCTAACTTTGAAAAGGAGATTTTAGAATTATCAGGGTCAACTTTAAAGAAAATCTTTAGTATTAAATTTGATGTTATAGTAACAAGACTTGTAATCGGATAAAGAAGTATGTAGAATACATATGCAGGTATTGAAAAAATTTTCATTGATAAATTAGAATAAATTTGAAATAATACCTTGGGAATAAATTCTGCAGCTATTAAAATTAAAAATGTTGAAAGAAAAGTTTGAATTAAAAGAGCAGAAAATTCATTAATGGAACTTAAATCTATGAACGGAATATTATCAATTATAAATTGTCCCATAAAAATTCCATATATAACAAGAGCAAAATTGTTGCCAATAAGCATAGTTGCAATAAATCTTGATGGATTTTGTGTAATTATAGATAGAACTTTAGGTATCAATCCTAATTTGTTTTTCTCTATTTCTAGATTTAATCTGTTTGAGGAAACATAGGCTATTTCCATTCCTGAAAAAAAAGCAGATAATAATAGACTGAATATAATTACCATTTACTTTCTGTTTGAATACTTTTTTCTAAAATGCCTCCTAAATAAAGCCATAAAGACAGATAGTATACAAAATCCAAGAAAAATAAAGGCTCTATTACTATTTATTGACCAATTCTCAATAACACTAAATAATGAAATGACGGCTATTACCCAATATATTATTTCAGAAATTAGAAAGTTTTTCATTGATCAGTGATATTAATAGACCCTGTTAAATTACCTGTTACAAGATCGGTAAAGTCTCTATTGGAATCAAGTCTATTTGCTATTATTTTGTTAGACTTATCTGTATATTCAAATTTATCTTCAGTAAAAAGCCATTCATTCTCTGTATCATAGTATAACTGATCTGTGATCAATAATTCTCCATCTGAAGTAGTTATTTCGACATTTCCTTTAAATTCCATAAATCTAAATGAATTAAAAACAATTGCATAGTCAGATTTAATTGTTGATGTTTTATTATCATCATAGATTATAAGTTCAACATTATCAAAGAATTCAGAATAATTAAGAATATTATTTGAATAATCAAAATGTTTATTACCAGAAACATATGATTTGACTTTACTAGAATCAGTATAAGTCATTGTAAAGTTATTGGCAATGCTAAGAGGAATATTTACCTCATCAATATCATTGAATTGGATCTCTGTATCACATGAGATAAGTATTATAAAAGTTAAAAAAAAGGTATATCTCATTTTAAAGGTTTGGGACCTTTACACTTCTTTTAATCCAACATGAAAAAGATATAGTTGAACCTTGATTACCTTCGGTAAATATATCTGTTTTAGTCGGTGCTCTACCATCAAATGCAGCAGCAGTTCTGTCGGAAAGTTTTTTTAATGAGGCATCAACACTACCAGCTTTTTTAGCAGTTTGAGCAGCTAGCCAAAAAACAGCTCTTTTATTAAACTGAGAATCTCCACAATCATTTGCACTATCAGCATATAAATTTGCTATTAACAGATAGGCTCTACCTAAGGATGGTTGAAACGATAATGCCTGTTCAGCATAGTCTCTTGAAGAAACTTTTCTTCCAGCATTTCTAAATTTAACTGCAATTTTATATAAAATATTTGCTTTTTTATAATTATCAGTTTCAAGAGAAACTGATTCTTGATAATATTTCAAGGCTTCATCAGTATTTGCTTTTTTATCATTTAAAATTCCTAAATAATAAGCTGAATCAGCAGAGGGTTGCAAACTATGTAGTTGTTCAACTAAAGTGACAAAAAGTGGAGCATCTGAACAGTCTTTCCCATCTAATCTACCAGCAGCTCTTCTTATCCATATTGGATTATCCTTATTCTCATCAAAGTTTTTAGTATAAAGTGGAATTAATATTTCACATGTTGCTTCTTTTGCAATAGTTTGATCAAGAAGTTCAAGATATGAACCAACCGCATTTGTGTTGGTATTATATATTCTTTTATTTCTTGTCTCAGATGAGGTTAATGCAATGCCAGACTCTTCTTTTTTTAGAATTATATCTAGATTCTTTGAAATGTCATTTTGAAGTAATTGAAACTTCTCGGTAAGTTCCTCATATTTCTCAAATAGGTCTTCTAATTCAATCTTTGATCCTTCTTTAAATAAGTCATAACCTGTAATAAAATAATAAGCCAAGGACTTTGGACTTGTAAAGCTTGCAGGGTCATTTTGGAATGCATAATCAAAAGTTTCATAAATTAAGTTTTTATCATCAATTCCATAATCTAGCATTGCTTGTCCTTTACTGCTTAAAATTTTACCTATTTGACTTACACCCGATCTAGTAGGAAAGTTTTCAGCCCATTTGTCATACAACTCAAGTAAATCATTAGTATAACTTTCCTTATCTTCAGGGCTAGTTGACTTTGATATAAAATCCTTTAGAATTCTTTCACCAAATTGGTAAGTCGCAACATTTAATTTTGGACAATTTTCAAATACAATCTTCCATGGTTCATATGCAGCTTGATAGTTTCTAATCTTTGCTGATTCGGCAAAAATTGATAGTTGTTCCATACACTCATTAGAACTAAGCTGGGAAAAAACTGGGAGAGAAAATAAGATTAAAATAAAACTTCTTAAAAACCTTAAATTATTCATGTTTTTAATTTAATTATACTTTAGTTAGACATTACAGATAGGAGAAAGTTTAATTAAACTTTCTCTTAATAAACCAAATGTCATTTAACGATAGGCCTAATCTAAGAGCAACATAATTCTCTATTAATAAACTTTTATCATCATTTATTTTACCAAACTCAAGACCTAAATTAGCTTTTGATAGACCTGATAAAGGTAAACCAAGTCCCAAATTTAAACTAAAATGATTTATAGGCAAATTATTTATAATAATACTTTTTTCTTCATTTCTAATTCCTAATCTATATTTAACTCTTTTCCAATAACTTGTTAAAGATGATGAATCTGGTATAAAATATCCTCCAATTGAGAATATTTTAGAGTCTCGGTATGATACGTTTTTTATATCTAAAAATTTATTTTCAAATTTTGATGATATCTTATTTTCATATTGAGCTCCGAAAAACCATTTATTTTTTTTCTCCAATCCTATTGAATAAATAGATTTTTTTGGAACAAGTAAACTAGTATTATCTAATCCTGAATTTGCAAGGTCTACATCAAAAAAATCTCCTATTGATTCTTCATTAATAACAGCTGAAGTTGATGTATAAACAAACTCAGTATTATATGAATTCAGATAATCAGATAGATTATAATTGAATACTAAATTAAATAATATATCATCCTTTAGTGGAAAAGAAATACTTGAAGAAAGACTATATGTAAAACCTGTAATTTCTGAGCTACTATTTGAGTAAGTACCATAATTAATTCCATCATATTGGTTAAACTTATCATAAGAAAATTTTCCAAAGTTGTAGTTAATAGTAGCACCAATTGAAATATATTTATTCAAGGGTATTCCTAAGGATGCAAATGCTCTATTAATATCTCCATCTGCTCCAAAAAATCTTGTATCTATTATATTTTCATTATTAAATTCTTCTGAAGTCTGAAGTCTAAATCCTATTGAAGAATATGGCAAAAGACCAAATCCAAATCCAAATCTTTTAACAGGAATTCCGATAGCAATATAGTTTATATTTGCAGCATTAGCTCTTTCTGCTGATACACTATTTGAGATCCTCATAGATTTATAAAAGGTTCCAATTTGATAATTTGTAGTTTTTAATTTTGCAAGTGAGGATGGGTTATTAATATTAAATTCGATTGAATCAATAGCTGAGTCAATCCCTCCCATTGAAATATTAGATATATTACCAAGAAAGTTTATTTCACCTAATTCATTAAGGGAATATGGTGATCTAGTATTGTTTTGAGAAAAAGAAAATAATGATGAAAATAGTATACAAACTAAAAAGGACGGAATTTTATCTATTTTCATTGTAATTTATAATATAATTTAAACCTTGGGCTAAAAAGTCTTGGTTGGCAAATATTGCATTTTTTATCCTATTAAACAAAAACTTTGAAAATCCTCCAACTATAATAACATTAAGCTTTGGGTATTCTTTTTTAAGTATATCTATATAATTATTTACCTCAGCAATGACCCCGTTATATATTCCAGAATGAATTGACTCATTTGTAGATGATCCAATTATATTTTTGGTTTCTTCAAATTCCAATAATGGTAAATTAGAAGTGTGCGTATTTAAACTACTGTATCTAAGTTTAAACCCGGGTGATATTGCACCACCATGATATGTATTGTTTGAATCTACAAAATCATAAGTTATACATGTACCTATGTCTATTATCAGATTATCTTTATTTGGATTATTAAATATAGCAGACGATACAAGAGCAATTCTATCTTGACCCAAGGATTTTTTTGTCTTATAATTATTCTTGAATGGAATTAATAATTTATCATCCAATAAACTAATATGCTTTGAATTTTTTAAACTCTGAGTTATATAAAGATCATGGTTAGAAGATACACTACAAGAAATTACATTTTTGATATTATTTTTATTGGGAATTGATTCAAATGTTTTAGCAAAATCTTCATCGTCACATATTGTATTATATATAGTTTTATTTTTCTGGAATAGAAAAAACTTTACCTTACTGTTACCTATGTCAATCACTAAATTCATCAAGGAATTTTTTATAAAATTAAAGAAACATTTGAATACAGCTTTATCTAAATATTAATATATTTGCCATGCTTTTGGTACCATAGCTCAGTTGGTAGAGCAAAGGACTGAAAATCCTTGTGTCCCTGGTTCGATTCCTGG
>JAFMFH010000027.1 GCA_017856235.1 Flavobacteriaceae bacterium
ATTATGTAGTAACAGATGATTTTCCCTTTTTTACAAGATGTCTCAAGGGTATAAATTAATTTTTAAATTATTGATTATCAGTAAGTTAATTCATTTCCCAATACAGAACCTGGAGAATATTGATCCTAAGATATCCTGATCAATATCTATTTTACCAGTTATAATAGACATATTAATAATAGCATCGTTTAGATCTACACTGAGTAAATCACCAGAAATTCCATCTTTTAATCCTTTTTTTACAGACTCAATAGCATTAAGCGAGTTTTTTAGTGCTTCAAGGTGTCTAGAATTGGTAATAACAATACTATTTTCAGAAGACAGATTTAGGTCTTTAGAAATAGCATTTTTAAGATATTCAATATTTGTTTGATTTAGTGCTGAAATTTGAAGAAGTTTTATATTTTTTGACTTAATTAATTGATTTACATTGTATTTATAACTATCTGTTTTTAAGTTATTTAATAAATCAATTTTGTTTTCAACTATAAAAATATTTAAATCATCTCTTTTATAGCTTTCAACCTCATTTATTAACTCATGTTCACTAATATCTGACCTATCAAATAAGTATATAAGTATTCTGGATTTGCTAATTTTTCCTTTAGCTCTTTCTACACCAATAGATTCAATCTTATCTGATGTCTCTCTAATACCAGCAGTATCGATAAATCTGAACTTAATTCCATTAATAACTGTTAGGTCTTCTATTGCATCCCTTGTAGTCCCAGGAATATCTGATACAATAGCCTTATCTTCATTTACTAATGCATTTAGAAGTGAAGATTTACCAGCATTAGGCTTACCAGCAATTGTAACTGTTACACCTTCTTTAATAACATTCCCATAAGTAAATGATTCAATTAGACTAGATAACCTGCTTTCAATAGTATTTAAAAGATCTTTTAAGTCTTTTCTATCAGCAAATTCAACATCTTCCTCAGAGAAATCAAGTTCTAACTCAATTAATGACTTAAAATCGATCAATTTCTCTCTCAGCTCTTCAATCTCAATAGAATAACCACCCCTCATTTGTTGCATTGCTACTCTATGAGCTTCTTTTGATTCAGAAGCAATTAAATCACTAACAGCCTCAGCCTGAGATAGATCCTTTTTATTATTTAAATAAGCTCTAAGTGTAAATTCACCAGGTGAAGCTAATCTTACACCAGAATTTGTAAAAGATGAGATTATTTCTTGTTGAATATAATTTGAACCATGACAAGATATCTCAACTACGTCTTCACCGGTATACGAGTGAGGCGCTTTATAAAGTGATATTACAACTTCATCAAGAACTTCTTTGTTAACCAAAAAGTTACCGTAACTTATAGAATAACCATTACAATCCTTTAATTTCTTTCCAGATTTAGACTCAAAGAATTTATCAGCTTTAGTTATTGAGTCTTTTCCTGATAATCTAATAATAGAAATTGCACCAGAACCTGGAGGGGATGATAGAGCAATTATTGTTCCTTCATTATACATGATTAAATCTGTTTTGTAAAGGTTGCTCTATTTTTATGTTGATTATTTTCGTAGTTCTTCCAGAGTTGCTGAATAGCAGTATTTTCAATTAGTTCAGGGTTTGTTTCAACTTCTTTAATACCAAACTTATTATAGAATTTCTGTAGCTCGTTAAATAAAATTGCAATTACTCCTTTATTTTGAAAATCTGGTCTTACACCTATTAAGTATAAAGACCCTTTACTATTAAAATTTTTAGCAAGTAGAAGTCTTAACTTCCCAATTAAGTCAACCTTACCTTTGATTTTTTTTAGTGCATTAGAAAACGAAGGCATAGTAATTGCAAATGCAACAAGCTCATCATTCTCATCTGTTACACATTTAATAAAACCTGGATTTATATATTTTAAGTATTTATTCTTATAATGCTCGATTTGATATTCTTGAATAGGAACAAATGTTTGAAGCTTATCATATGTTTTTCCGAGTAAATAGAACATCTGGTCTACATAAGGGACAATCTGCTTTGTTGATGTGAAGTTTAATTTCTTAAGATTATACCTTTTTAAAATCAAATCTGAAAACTTCTTTACTTTCTCTGGCGAATCATCATAATTAGCAATTTTAAGCTCATATTCAACCCATTCTGCCAGCTTACTGTAGCCGTGATCTTTCATATGATCTTGATAGTAAGAATAATTATACATTGTAATCATTGTATTTTTTTTCTCAAATCCCTTGATCAACATTCCAGCCTTATCCATATTTGAAAATCCTACAGGTCCTTCTATAAACTCAAGATTATTCTTTTTACCTATTTCAATTACTTTTTCAAGTAAAGCTTTTGATACATTTTTATCATCAATAAAATCAAACCACCCAAACCTTACTTTATTTTTCTTTAGATCTTTAACCTCAACCCAATTTATTAATGCTGCAATTCTGCCTACAATTACACCATCTACATAAGCAAGAAAATAATGAGCAATAGCATTATTAAATACAGGATTTGTCTCTTTATTTAATATTTCAAGTTCTTCCTTTATAATAGGAGCAACCCAATATTTGGAATCTTTGTACAAGGCATGAGGAAACATGACAAATTTCATTAGTTCATCACTATTTGTAACTTCTTTAATTGTAATATTTGATTCAGGTTTCATTTAAAAAAGCAATTTACCAATAAATAGTTATTTTTCAAGATTTGATTAAATTTGATAAAGTCTCAAACTATGAAGTTTTTATTGGTTTTTGTAACTATTTATCTAATAATTAGATATATAATTCCTTCTATTTTCAAAATGATATTTGTAGGAATGTTTAAATCTCCAAATAAAAAGAAAGATTTCAATAAATCCTCAAGCTCAAATAGAAGAAAAACAAACAATAAATATGGAGAATATATAGATTATGAGGATATCGATGAATAAAGTTTTAATTAGAAAATCTCTAATTCATTTTTATACTGCAATTGGATTTGCTTTACTATCTATGATTTTCTATAGTCCACTTCTTGATGGCAAAAAATTATATCAATCAGATATAAATCAGTATGAGGCAATGTCAAGGGAGATCCAAGAAAATAGAGAGAATATCTCAGATGAGGTATACTGGATTGATAATGCTTTTGGAGGAATGCCTACATTCCAATTAGGAGCAAAGTTTGCATATGACATATTATCACCATTTCATCTTTTATTTAGATTTATTCCTAGACCAGCTCACACACTATTCTTGTATCTTCTTACAATGTATATTCTTTTAATGGTATTAAAAATTCCATGGAGAATTGCTATTCTTGGATCTGTTGCATTTGCTTTCTCTACTTATTTGTTAATTATTCTTCAAGTTGGACACAATACAAAGGCTCTTTCAATTGCATATATTCCTTTAGTAGTCGCTGGACTTGTACTTTTAAGGCAGAATAAGCTATTACCTGGATTTTTAGTTAGTCTCTTGGCAATATCATTACAAATTAGAGCTAATCATTATCAAATGACATATTATATGTTGATCCTACTTGGTATATATTTTATAGTTTACCTGATTGACTCTTTCAGAAAAAAAGATTTAAAAGAATATTTAAAATATATTGGAGTATTTGCTCTTGCAGGAATATTATCATTGGGTTTAAACGCCCCAAATATTCTTTCTACATATGAATACTCTAAATACTCAACAAGATCTCAGAGTGAGCTTAAATTGAATCCTGATGGAACAGAAAAAAAACTCTCTACTGGTCTTGACTATGATTACATCACTCAATATAGTTATGGTATTTTTGAAAGTATTAATCTTATTGCTCCAAGAGTTCAAGGTGGAGCATCTTCTGAAGACATCGGAAAAAACTCAGATTTATATAAATTTTTAATTGATAATAATGTTCCAAGAAAACAGGCTGATTCATTTGTATCATCTGTTCCAACATATTGGGGAGATCAGCCAATACTTGAAGCACCTGCATATATAGGTGCATCAATATTTTTTCTTTTTATTCTATCTCTATTTATAGTCAATGGACCATTCAAGTGGTGGTTATTGATATCATTCATAGTATCATTAACACTCTCATGGGGTAAAAACTTTCCATTACTTACTAATCTCCTAATTGATTATTTCCCTTTTTACAACAAGTTCAGAGCTGTTTCTTCAATTCAGATTATCTTAGAGTTTGCAGTACCATTTCTTTCAGTTATAGGTTTGCATAAATTTCTTGGCGACTTTAATTTAAAAAATATAAATAAGACTTTTATTGCCTATACAGCCCCATTAGTATTATTATTTCTTTTTAAAGATTCACTTTCATTTTCTGGTTTATATGATGATTATTACTCTAATGCATACGGGCCTGAAATTTTTAGAATGATTGTAGAGGAAAGGCAGAATATTTTTAATAAGGATGTTATAAGAGCAATTATTATTGGAATATTACTATTTGCAACACTTAAATCATATAAATTAATTGGTAGAAATTTTACGTTTCTTATTGTATTTGCAATTGTATTTATTGACTTATTCAATGTAAATAAAAGATACATTGACAAAGAACTGTTCATTGATAAATCATATAATACATATCAAATGACAGAGTTAGATAATCAAATATTATTAGATACATCTGATTATAGAGTTTTTAATATTACTGCAGGTCTTTCAAATGCAAGTAGTTCATATTATCATAATTCTATAAATGGATATCACGCTGCAAAACTTAGAAGATTTCAAGAGTATTATGATTACTTATCTCTTCATGATAATGAGAAGTTATTTAATTCTTTAAATGTAAAATACCTTATATCTAAAGATGAAAATAATGAAGATAAGTTATATCAAAATCCAAATGTACTAGGAAATGCTTGGTCTGTTGACTCTCTTATAACTACTGAAACAGCAGATGACTTACTAATCAAATTAAAAGAAACTGATATTAGTAAAGTTGCTTTATCTATAAATAATTCTATTCCATCTTCTATTTCTAGAAAATATAATTCCGGTGATCTAGTTAAAATTGAAAAAACTAAGATTTCTTCATCACATATTACTTATGACTTTGAATCATTATCTGATCAACTAATCGTTTTTTCAGAGATTTATTATCCTTCTGGATGGGAAGTATACATTGATAATATAAAATCAGAGTATTTTGATGTAAACTATATTCTTAGAGGAATGGTCATTCCATCTGGAGTTCATAAAATTGATTTTTATTTCTCTCCTAGTATAGTAAAAACAGGAATAAATATTAGAATACTAGCAATTATAATTACCTTTAGTTTAATAGTATACATGGTTTATAAGAATAATAAATGGGTATTGTAGTAAGGCAATCTTTTTTAAATTTAATAAGTATTGTAATAGCTTTTCTTATAGGAGCAGTTAATACTCTTTATCTTTATCCAACTTATCTAGGTAGTACATTTCAAGGACTTGTTATAGCACTTTTAGCAATTTCAAACATTGTGCAACCGTTTATATCTTTTGGAACCCAACATTCTGTTATTAGGTACTATTCTAAATACTCTAAAAAAAGACAGAAAGATGGTCTTTTGACACTTTCAGTTTTACTTCCATTAATAATAATTATACTTTTTGTTCCACTATTTTTTAATTATTATGATGAAATTAGACATTATCTTTTTCAAAGCAATAAAAGCCTTTCAAGATATGCTTATGTTATTATTTACATAGCAATTTCAACTTCATTCTTCGAAGTTTTCTATTCATGGCTAAGGGTAAAGCTTAAATCTGTTTTTGGTAATTTTTTAAAAGAATTATACCCTAGAATTCTAATAACAATTCTTCTAGTTTCATATTCTTTTGGAATACTAAATTTTGAAGAGTTTATTTTATTCTTAATTTATGGTTACTATTTAAGGTTAATAATTGTAGTTATTTATTCTTTTTACATTATAAAGCCTAAGATCAATTTTAGTTTTAAAGATGATTTTCAAGAAATCTTTAAGTATTGTTTACTGATTTTTTTATCAGGTGCTGCATCAAGTATAATATTAGATATTGATAAATCAATGCTTTCTTCTATACTAACAGTTGAGAATGTTGCATATTACTCAGTCGCAGTTTTTATTGCAGCAGTCATTGAAATTCCTGGCAGAGCAATGTTTCAAATATTAAGCCCTGTTGTAGCAGATGCAATCAATAAAAAGCATTTTAAAAAATTAGAATCTTTACTAAAGAAAAGTTCAACTAATCTGGTTTTAATAGCAAGTCTTTTCTTTTTACTAATAAATTTAAATCTAAGTGATTTTTATAATATGTTAAATCAGGATGGATATTCAATTGGTATACCAATAGTAATTATTGTGTCACTAGGTAAACTATACACAATGTCTACAGGATGTGTTAATAATATTATTTCTAATTCAAAATACTATTATTACACATTTTGGTTTTCAATCATTTCCTCAATATTAGCTGTATCTCTTAATGTATATTTTATTTCTGTCTATGGTATTATCGGAGCAGCTTATGCAACCCTTATTGTCCTTGTAATAATGAACTCATTAAAAATGTACCTCATTAAGGTTAAGTTTAATATGCATCCATATAGTAACGATACAATAAAGATTATTGTTTTAACCATCTTAACATATATTGTATTTTCAAATCTTGAACTTGGTTTTCAGCCTTTATTAAATATTATAATTAAGTCAAGCCTTGTATTTATTTTATATACTCTTTCTGCATATATCTTTAGATTAAGTGATGATGTAAATATATTTATTGACAAGTTTAACAAGAACTGGTAGTTCTAACCAATCTTTTTCTTAAGATATCTACCAGTATAAGATCCTTTAGTTTTAATTAAATCCTCTGGTGTTCCTTCAGCAACTATAGTTCCACCTTTATCTCCGCCTTCTGGACCAAGATCAATTATATGATCTGCAGAGGAAATCATATCGAGATTATGCTCAATGACTAAAATTGAGTGCCCCATCCTAATCAATTTATTAAATGTATTTAATAGCTTTTTTACATCATGAAAATGTAGACCAGTAGTTGGTTCATCAAAAATGAAAAATGTTTTATCAATTTGATCTCCTTTACCAATAAAAGAGGCTAGTTTGATTCTCTGAGCTTCACCTCCGGAGAGAGTATTAGAGGACTGCCCTAAAGAAACATATCCGAGTCCAACTGATTGAAGGGGTAGTAGTTTATTAACAATCTTTATTTGATTATACTTTCTAAAAAATTGTATTGCATCATCAACAGTCATATTTAATAACTTATCAATACTAACTCCATTATACTTAATTGAAGTTATTTCATTTTTGAACCTTTTTCCTTTACAAATTTCACATTCAAGCTCTACATCAGCCATAAATTGCATCTCTATCCTTACAATTCCTTCTCCTTTACATTCATCACATCTTCCACCATCTGTATTAAATGAAAAGAATTTTGATTTAAAACCCTTGGATACAGACTGAGGTATTTTTGAATATAATGTTCTAATATCATCGTAAACTTTTAAATATGTCACAGGATTAGATCGAGAAGATCTTCCAATTGGATTCTGATCAATAAACTGAACAGATTTAATTCTACTTAAATTTCCAGTTAAATCAATAAACTTTCCTGGTTTTTGAGAATAATCTCTAAAATAATTTAGTAAAGCAGGGTATATTATTTTTTTAACTAATGTTGATTTTCCACTTCCTGAAACTCCTGTAATCATTGATAGACATTCAAGAGGAATCTTTATACTTATATTTTTTAAATTATTTTCTTGAGCACCATTGACATTTATGAAGTATTCTGATTTTTTTCTTTGACTTGGATATTCAATTTTTTGAACTCCTCTTAGATATTTTGAAGTCAATGTATCTGAATCCAATAACTGATTAACTGTTCCCTGACCAACTATTTCACCTCCTAAAGACCCAGCCATTGGACCAATATCAATAATATGGTCAGCAGATAAAATAATTTCCTCATCATGTTCAACAACAATTACTGTGTTGCCTATATCTTTTAGATTTTTTAAAATTTTAATAAGATTATCATTATCTCTTGAATGAAGACCAATAGATGGCTCATCAAGAATATATGTTGAGCCTACAAGACTACTTCCCAATGAAGACGCTAGATTAATTCTTTGAGTTTCCCCTCCAGATAAAGTATTTGCTTTTCTATTTAGTGTTAGGTATCCTAATCCAACATTATTCATATAGTCAATTCTATTATTAATCTCTTTCAGAATTCTCGCTGATATCTCTTTATCAATTTTATTTAGTTTAATTTCTTTAAAAAACAATCCGAGTTTATCAATAGGCATTTCTAATATTTCAGGTAAATTTTTACCATCTATTTTTACATGATATGACTCTTCTCTAAGCCTACTTCCTTTACATACATTACATAGAGTTTTACCTCTATATCTTGATAATAGAACTCTATTTTGGATCTTATAATTTTTTTTCTCTAAATATTTAAAAAATTTGTTTATACCAGTAAAATATTCATTCCCACTCCATAAAGTTTCAACTTCTTTTCTTGATAACTTATTATAGGGTTTATATATAGGAAATTTGAAATTATCAGCATTATTAATCAATTTCATATAATATTTTCTTAAACCTGTTCCTCTCCAGGGAGCAATTGCATCATCATATACTGATAATGCTTTGTTAGGGATTACTAGTTCTTCATCAATTCCTATTGATTCCCCAAATCCATCACAGTTTTTACAGGCACCAAAAGGATTGTTAAAACTAAAAAGATGTATAGATGGTTCAATAAATCTTATACCATCCATCTCATATTTAATAGAAAAAGTTACTTCTTTATCCTCCTCAATTTCATAAACAGAGCAAACACCATCACCTTCGTAAAATGCAAGTTCAACAGAATCAGAAACTCTTGATTTGAAATCTTCGTCATGCTTAACTATTAATCTATCAACAACTAAATTAAAATCCAATATTTCTTCTCCATTTATGTCATTAATATCTATTATCTCAGCGTTTTTAAAAATTCTTACAAAACCCTGTTTTTTTAGAATTTCAATTCTTTCCTTTGATTTTTCTTTAGTTGATGACTCAATTGGTGACAAAAGCAGAAGCTTTGTCTTAGCATTAAAGCTTATTATTTTATCAACAACATCAGACACTGAATCTTTTTTTACAATTTTATTTGAAATAGGAGAATATGTTTTACCAATTCTTGCAAATAATAGTTTCAAGTAATCATAGATTTCTGTCTTAGTCCCTACAGTTGACCTAGGATTTGATGTGTTAATTTTTTGCTCAACAGCTATTGCAGGTGATATACCTTTTATGTAATCAACTTTTGGCTTATTTAATTTACCCATAAATTGACGTGCATATGATGATAAGCTTTCTACATACCTTCTTTGTCCCTCAGCATAAAGAGTATCATAAGCCAATGATGATTTTCCTGACCCTGATAAACCCGTAATTACCGTAAACTTATTTCTAGGTATTACAACATCTATATTCTTAAGGTTATGAAGTTTTGCACCTTTTATAATGATATTATGTTTGGGGTCAATATTAGAGATATCTTTCATTAAGCCTTCAAAAAACGCAAAATTACTTAATAAGTTTATTAATTATTGATTTCCTACCAATAGTTTTTGTTATAATATCATTATTAATATCCCATCCTCGCGCAGGGCAATATTCTCTTCCATAAAAGATTATCCTTAAATGGAGTTCATTCCATTTTTCTTTAGGAAAAATTCTTTTAGCATCCTTTTCAGTTCTTTCAACATTTTTTCCATTTGATAATCCCCATCTAAACATAAGCCTATGTATATGAGTGTCAACTGGAAATGCTGGTTGTCCAAACCCTTGAGATACAACTACACTAGCTGTTTTATGACCAACAGAGGGGAGTTCCTCCAACTTACTAATGTCCTCTGGGACTCTACCATTGTATTTGTCAATTAATATTTTTGATAAATTCCAAATACCTTTTGACTTAGTAGGGGAGAGACCAACAGGTTTAATTATTTCTCTAATCTCATTAATTGATAATTTGATCATATCATAAGGATTATCTGCCTTATTAAATAAATTAGGTGTAATCTCGTTTACTTTCTTATCAGTACTTTGTGCAGAAAGAAGAACAGCGATCAATAATGTATAGGGGTCTTTATGATCTAACGGTATTTCAAGAGTTGGATAAATTTCGTCAAGCTTATTTATTAGGAAATCAACTTTTTCTTTTAGTTTCATTTAGTTACTTTTGAAAAAAAAATTATGTTAAAAGTAGGCGATAATATACCAAATATAAATGTAACAACCCACAAGGGTGAAACTATTAACCTTACAAATTTTAAAGGAAAGAAAGTTATCCTTTTCTTTTATCCAAGAGCAAATACCCCTGGATGTACTGCACAAAGTTGTAATCTAAATGATAATTATTCTAAACTAACATCTCAGGGATATGAAGTTATTGGAGTAAGTCCTGACACTGTAGATAAGCAAAACAAGTTTGCAGATAAATTTGGATTCAAATACAACTTATTAGCTGATGATTCTAGAGAATTAATTGATGCATTTGGAGTTTGGGGAAAGAAAAAATTTAGAGGAAATGAGTATGAAGGAGTTCTTAGAACAACATTTATAATCGATGAAGAAGGAATTATTGAAAGAGTAATTGATAAGGTCAACACCAAGGACCATGCTGATCAAATTCTTGATTAACTATTTATAACCAAACAATTTTTTTTTAATTATCAAATCAGAAACACCCTTCGGAAGTTTATCCTCCCATCCAGGAGTATTATTCTTTATTTGCTTTAATACGTCTTTAGAAAATATACTTAGATAATCTTTATTAAATTCTAAGTCACGAATCTTATCATTAACCTTGAAGTATTTATAGAATTCTTTCATATTATCTTCAAGTTTTAAGTTATTAGAGTTTATTATAATGTCTTTTTGTTTATCTAATACTGGATATAAGTATATTTTCATGTTATTCTTGAAAATATTACCAAAGGCTTCAAGTATTCCACCTTCAACATCACCATAATATTTTTCATCAAAAATTTCAACAAGGTTTGTTACTCCCATAGTCAATCCAAGTTGTTTTTTTGTATATCTAGTTAAATATTTAACAAGCTTATAATATTCTGAAAAGTTTGAAATCATAACCATATGACCTAGTGAACATAGTAATTTTGCTCTATCTAAATAATCGCTATCATCTATATTTCCTGTGGATATTAAGTTTGATAAAGTAATTTCTAGTAATACAATTGTATTTTCTTTCTTAACACCTTTTTCCTTAAGAAATGCATCAAGAGATTTCTTAAACATTTCTTCGTTTACTTTAGTTATTGGCCTGTAACTTCCTCTAAGTGTTAAGATGTTCTTTTTATAAAGAACTTGAGCAGGTAACACATTAGTCCCGGTATTATCAAATATAACTGCATCAGTCATTTTTAACCTCACTAATTCAAGACTTATTAATCTATTATCAACATCTTTAAAAAGAGGGCCATTAAAATTAATAGTATCAATTTCAATAGATTTATCATCAATGTGATCGTTTAGGTATCTCATTAATTTTAATGGTTCATTGTGTTTATAAAAAGCACCATAAATAAGATTAACACCCATTATGCCAAGACTTTCTTGTTGAAGCTTAGCTTCATTTTGATGAAATCTTACATGTAATTTAATTTCAGAATAATCATCTTTGGGATCCGTTTGGAATTTAATCCCCATCCATCCATGACCTTTGAATTTTTTTACAAAATCAATAGTTGCAACAGTATTGGCATATACAAAAAAGAATTTATTAGGATATTCTTTTCTTGAAATTCTTTTTTCAAGAAGATTCATTTCATGATTAAGCATTTTATCCAATCTGTTTTGTGTCACATATCTCCCATCTTGCTCCTTACCATAAATACTATCACTAAAACTTTTATCATAAGCACTCATTGACTTAGCAATGGTTCCAGAGGCAGCACCAACTCTATAAAAATGTCTAGCAACTTCTTGTCCAGCTCCAATTTCAACAAAAGTTCCGTAAATATTTTCGTTTAAATTTATTCTTAAAGATTTTCTCTGGATTGAAGGTCTTGATTCATAATCTTTATCTCCAGGAAGAATAATATTCATTGATTTTTTTATAAAATTACAAAGATTAAGTTATATAAGAAAATTATCATAGATTTATGCGTGTTTAAAATAACTTTTTTAGGAACTGGGACATCACAAGGAATTCCTGTTATAGGAAGTGATCATCCAGTATCATTCAGTAAGGATATAAAAGACAAAAGACTGAGATCTTCTATTCTAGTTCAATATAATGATATTGCTTTTAATATTGATTGTGGTCCAGATTTTAGACAGCAAATGTTGAAAACCAATTGTAAAAAACTTGATGCAATTGTATTCACTCATGAACATGCAGATCATACATCAGGAATTGATGATACTCGACCTTTTTTTTTTAAACAGGGAAAAATTCCAATTTACCTTCATGAAAGAGTCTACAATTCATTAAAAGAAAGATTTGCATATATTTTTGATCCAGCTAAAAAATATCCAGGATCACCAGAATTTGAAGTAAATCTTATTAATAAGGACAGTAAGTTTCAAATTAAAGACTTAACAATAATACCAATTGAGTCTAAGCATTTGAAACTTCCTGTATTAGGATTTAGAATTAATGATTTTGCATATTTAACTGATGTGAAAACAATTGAAAAAGATGAACTTGAAAAGATAAAAAATCTAGATGTTTTAGTAATTAATGCTCTAAGATTTGAACCACACCCCTCTCATTTGAATGTTGACGAAGCGATTGAGATTATCAATCAAATAAATCCAAAAATGACATATTTTACACATATTAGTCATAATATGGGGTTTCATGAGAAAGTATGTGATAAGCTACCGGCTAATGTAACTCTTGCATACGATGGATTAAAACTTGAATTAGATTAAATAGCTGTATCATTTATCCAATTTAATAATCTTAATAAGTTTTCTTGAGATATAGTATGTCCAGAATCAAATTTATCAAAAGTCAAATCATTCTTTTTTGAAAGCTTCAATATGTAATCATTTACAAGTTTTAAAGGAATAACTTCATCTAAAGATCCATGTGAACAATAGATTAATTTATTTGTATATGATTCTAAATCGTGATTAAGGTAACTAGGATGAATGAAAGAACTAATTGGAACAATTCTTCTAAATTTAGAACTATAATCTAGACCTAACTTCCAGCAAATGCTACCACCCTGACTGAAACCTATAATTGTGACATCTTCTTTATTAAGATTTTCTTTCTCTATTAATAAATTAATATTACTGATTATCATCTCAATGCTTTCATTTATCTCTTTATATCTTTTGTCTAGGTTATTTTCAATAATATCTGAATAATCTATATTAAACCATGAATTCCCACCAAATGGAAGATTCAATGGTGCATCAAAAGAAACTACTGTATATAGCTTAGGAAAAAACTGCTCTAGTGAAAATAAATCTTCTTTATTACTTCCGTATCCATGAAAAAGAAAGATACTTGAGGGTTTTGAATATTTTTCAGATCTTCTTATTAGATATTCTAAGTCCATAACTTATTCAATGTGGCATTATTATTATTAATTGCCCCATAAACAATTCCCTTTAGATTCTTGTCTAAATATGCACAGTTTTTTGAAGATGAAAGTATATGATTTTCTGAAAAAACATAATTAACATCTGGGTTAAACATTGTCAAATCAGCTTTTGAACCAATTTCTATTGGATAATCTTCAATATTAAAAACATCTTTTCTTCGTGTCAATACATCTATTGTTTTCTCTAGAGTAAAATTATTGCAAAGTAAACCAAATATACATTCTAAGCCTATTGTTCCAGAAATTGCATCATCAAAAACTACTTTTTTGAAATCATCGTTAATAGGTTCATGCATACTTGTAACAAAATCAATTGTTCCATCAATTATTCCCTCTTTAAGTGCTTGTATGTCAGAATTCTCTCGAAGAGGTGGGTTAAGTTTAAGGTTAGTATTGAAATCAGTGATATCTGTGTCAGAAAGAGTTATGTGAGCTAAACTTACGCTACATGTAATATCTAAGTTTCTTTTCTTAGCATCCCTTATTAAATCTACTCCTTTTTTTGTATTAACATATGGAAAATGAATTTTACCTTTAGAATATTCTAAAATTTCAATGTCTCTAAAAACACTTATCGATTCTGAGATTGATGGAACACCTTTCAGTCCCAATTGAGTACTAACTATTCCCTCATTAATTACTCCATTTTCTGATAAAAACTCATCTTGAGAAAAAGAAATTACTCTTCCTCCAAAAGTTTTAGTGTATTCTAGTGATATTTTAAGTAGTGATGAATCATTAATTGACTTCTTATAATCACCATATGCAACTGCTCCAGCAATCTTCATATCATACAATGAAGCTAAATCTTTACCATTTGAATTACTTGTTAAGCTACCAATAGGATATATCTGAGTAGTAGTATGAATTGAATTTCTTTTTAAGAATTCAATAGATGAATGATTATCAATAACTGGATCACAATCTGGATTTAACAATATTGAAGTAAAACCAGATGATGCAGCTGTTTCTAATCCATTTGAAATAGTTTCCCTCTCT
>JAFMFH010000007.1 GCA_017856235.1 Flavobacteriaceae bacterium
CTGCATCTACACATGTCTTTAAATCAAAAGACAATTGAGTTGTAGCACAACTAAAGAAGTTTTTACCGGATAATGATCTAGCTGTATAATATTGATCTGCGTAGGAACCAAAAGTTGATTGTAATACAACAGATTCTGCATCAGTAATAGCACCTGAGGCAGTGTTAACAGTTACTACTAAATCAAGACCAGGTCCCCAAATGTCAGTAAATGTTACAACACCATTAGATTCTGTTGCAGTAGTAGTACCTACACTTTCAGCGTAGAGATCAGTTGGATCACCCCAATAGTAAGAATATGAAACAGTCCACGTAGTACCATTTACAGCAGATCCTTGCCAGTCACAACCAAATGCAAGATCCCATTTGTAAGCACCCAATAATGCTTCTCCTGCTGCATCTCCATTTAAATCACCTGAGTCAAAAACTCTACCGTCTAGAGTCGTAAGGACTGCTCTAAATTCTATAAGATCACCTGGAACAACAGCAGTTGAAGATATACCTAACTTAGATAATACTTCAGCAGCAGAAATTTCCAATCTTGAAGGGAATTCAGATGCTGAGAAAACCACCACTGAACTTGATCTTGTAGCAGTACCTGCATAATATACATTTGCACTTAATTCATAATTAGCAACATTATTGGTTGCATCTAAGAATTCAGCAGAAAATATAGAACCTGATGCATTATTTAGATCAAATACAGCAGTGCTGTCCGCATCTGGAGTAATAGTTATTAAAGCACCAGAGGGAGGAATAGCAAGTATTTTATCTTCATCTATACAAGAATTTAAGCCTAAAAGCAAAATTCCAACAATTAAAAATTTTAAATTTTTCATAATTATTTAATTTTTAGTTATCCCAAAAGACCTTTTGTAAGTGGTCAGATTTTTGGTTTAACTGGTTATTATTATCAACTTCTGTTCTTGGATAGAAGAATGATTGTATCATGTCATTATTAACAGTTTTTAATAATGGTTGTAAATCACTTGGCTTATCTGTTCTTCTAAAAGTATTGTAAGCCTCTACACCGTTTCCAAAAAGTGCTAAGAAATATTCTTGTACTAAAAGACCCATCTTATCATTTGTGGTATTCCACAAAGAGGTAGCCCCTGTTCCAGCAACGTAATCTATGTACGCGTCAATGTTTGCTTGTAATGATCCCAAAAATTCAGTCTCACTGATGCTTGCACCAGATCTAAATTCAACTGCAGCAGCGTTACCCATCTCAGCAGCAAAACCTGTTACTTTAGAGAAAGATTCAGCTAATCCTGAAGCTAAGAATTGTCTTGCAACTTCAGTATTTCCATTAACAAGATTCCACTCAGCGATCATAAAGTGAGTGTAAGAAGACAATAGAATTGGTTGGATACCAGCTCCTTTAAGACCCATTTGGTTACCTGATGTTGCAGTAAATGAACCATCATCAAATTGACCTCCAATTGGGTATAATCCCGCAGCTGTTCTTAAACCTCCATCTGGTGGAATACCATCATTATCACCATGGTCTCTACCCCAATAACCGTTACTAGTACTTAGAGAAGGAGTTACATCGTTGTATCCGATATAACAGAAAATCTCAGAAAGTGAGTAATGATCTGGTCTTCTCTCGTTACCACAAGGAATTTCATTATCATCGTTATCGCTAACATCATCATCTTGTCTGTAGAAATAATAATTTGCTCTAACATCTATAACATCTTTTTGAGCAACAAATTCCGCCATATAAGCATTGGACATATAGTATGCAACATCTGCAGCAAGTTCGTAGTCATCTACAAATTGAGGATGTCTAGAATCTGGTGAAGCATTTAATGTACCATACTTAAATTGAAAATCTTGAGCTTTAGAAACAATTAAACCTGAAGCAGCATTAGATATTAATGAATTAATTGCAGCAGCATCATTAGAGTCTGCAGCATTTCTTCTTTGTAATCTTAATTTCAGTTCAAGTGTATTAGTAGCTCTAGTCCACTTTGCTCTATCTCCACCGTAGAATAAATCGTTACTTGGTGATTGAGCTGGTACTGAAAAGTGATTCTTAGCCTCTTGAATAAGTGCTAGTGCAGCATCATAAATTGAAGCTCCAGAATCAACACCAGGATTAAGATTTTCGACACCTAAAGCAGCTTGAGAATAAGGAACATCACCTAAATAGTCTACTAAAGTGATCATAGCGTAAGCTTTAATAAATTTAGCAATACCAATGTGAGTTTCCCATCCTTTCTCTTCAGCTCTTGGAACCATGTTAGAAAAATCTGTAAAGATATCAGAATATGCATCATTCCATGGCCCACTCATTTGAGTAGTAGCATAAGCATTTTCATAGAATGGTCCATATAAATGCATCATTCTTGTAAGTTCCATACCTTCATCCTTTACTCCATTGAAGAAGCTACCCATGTTTAATTGCATGGCGTTTAGATAAAAGTCTATATCAGAACTTGCAGGAGTCAACGCATTAGGACTTTCAAGTATTTCAAGTTCAAGTGTTTCACATGAATTAAGTGAAAACAATACAGTGAGAACTGTTATTGAACTTATAATTTTATTTTTAAATGTATTTAATTTTTTCATTTGTATTAAATTAAAAAGTTGCTTTTAATGTTAAACCAACACGTCTTGAAGATGGTCCAGTAATAAACGAAAGACCCATCGCATTTCCAACACCTGTACTTAAAGTGTTAGAATCAAAGTTCACAACGTCAGGTACATTCACAGCATCATAGAATAAATTTATTCCAGTAAGTGTTGCTGTTAACGAACCAAATGGAGTTTTCTCCATTAAACTACGAGGAAAGTCATAAGAAAGATTTACCTCACTAAGCCTTATAGTTGTAGCATCAAAAATTTGAAGCTCACCAGGTCCAAACGAGAATACGTCAAAACCATAGTTAATTGCAGTTATTTGAGTTGTGTTTACTTGACCAGTGTTTTTGTTAACACCATCTAAAACGTATAAACCTTCTCTATTTGTACCTGGGTTTAATACACCACGTCCAACTAGAGTTGCAGCATCTTGTGAGAACATATCTCCACCATGACGATATTGCCATGTAAAGTCAAGAGATAAGCCCTTCCATGATAAAGAGTTAGTTATACCAGTTGTCCAGTCAGGATTAGGATCACCTACCAATTCTGGTTCAGTTGTTGCAATGTAGAATCCATCATCATCAATTAGGAATTCACCTGCATCATTAGTCTGTCTAACATTGGCTTTCATCATTCCAAGTGGATATCCAACGATCGCATAGTTTTGTGGTCTAGCACTACTTACTACAGGTGTATAAGTAAATTCTTCAACACCTTCACCTAAACTCACAATTAAACTCTCTTCTGCAGTGAAGTTACCATATAGATTCCATCTAAGGTTACCATTATTGATAAGATCAGCATCCCAATCAACTTCAATACCTTTTACATTTAATTTACCTGCGTTAACTGTAGTTGATGTATATCCAGTTGAACCAGGAAGTGTTCTTGTTGTAATAAGATTAGTAGTTTCCTTATCATATGCAGAAACATTAAAGTTTAAAAAGTTAAATAATCTGGTATCAATACCGATTTCAATCTCAGAAAGTAATTCTGGTTGTAATGCTCTGTTACCAAGAGTATTAGATGTAGTATTTGCTTGAATAACACCACTTCCTTGATCAAAAGCTTTCGCATTTAGAGATAGTAAAGATCTAGTTCTGTATGGATTTGCAAATCCTGCAGATTCTCCATATCCTACTCTTAACTTTGCATAGTTTACAACATCACCAGATAATGCTGGAATTACATCAGAAGCAATAAAAGATATACTAGCACCTTTATAGAAAAGGCTATTATTTTCAGCTTCCATTGTTGAACTCCAGTCTTGACGACCAGTAACGTTTAAGTATAAGTAATCATTGTAACTAAAACTTAAATCACCAAATGCACCATATATATTTTGTTCAGCGTCAAAGCTACCTACACTTTGAGATACAAAGTTAAATGGCTTTAAAACACCAAATACTAATTGATTTTCATTAGTAGTATATCTTCCAGTAAATGTTTGTCTATTAGCAGATGTACCTACAAGTCCACCTAATGAAATCTCATCAGTTAATTGTTGGTTAAACGATAAAGTAAAGTTATGGTTTTGAATGGTTGTAATCTCATCACCAGTCACATAAATACCAGTTGCATTTCCATCAACACCACCTTTATTTTGAGCATGTTGAGAATACTGACTTGTATTATCTATACCATATTTATAACTAATTGACCAATTGTCATTTATGTCATATGCAAGTCCAAATGATCCGAATACTCTATTTACTAGTTCCTTATCAAATGCATTTTCAGCAGTCCATCTTGGATTCTGAATATCATTACCTGATCTATAGTAGATTGATCTACCATCCGAGGTCTGGTATGGAAGTCCCATTAAGTCAACACTTCTTGGAGTATACATTACATCACCAAAAATTGAAGAAGTATACGTACTTACAGATCCACTACCTAAAGAAGCAGCAATCGGAGGAGTTGTATAATCCGTGTTAGCATAATTAAGAGTACCATTAATTTTGATACCATTCTCAAGTGTACCTGCACCACCAAGACCAAAGTTTGTTTTTCTTAGGCGGTTGTTTGGAGTGAATCCTTCATCATCTGTTCTACCAAACGACATATTTAAGAACCCATTATCTCCTGTAGATCTAAGGTTTATTGAAGTTGTGTTCACTAAACCATTTTCAAAAAAGTTTTCAACACCTCTATAATTTTTATAAGCATACTCAGTTCCAACTATATCTGAAAACTCAGGCTCAACTAATGATCTATTAGCAATATAATCATAAGGATGCTTAACATATACATTATTAGCATCTTCTCTTAAAAAGTAAGAACCAAATTGTCTTGGGTCATTAATTGCTGGGTCGAAATTAGGCCCACCATTAGAAAAGAAAAATCCAAATAACTGATGAAATCCACCACCGTAATCATTTTGATAATCAGGAAGTACTGGTTCGTTGATGAAAGTACTGTGACTTACACTAACTTCGGTACCTTTTGCAGATGGTTTAGCACCAGCTCCGTTTTTAGTTGTAATAAGTATTACTCCGTTTCTTCCTTGCTGACCGTAAAGTACGGTAGCATTTAGTCCTTTAAGGACATCAACTTTTTCTATACTGTTTGGATCTAAGTCCAAGAATCTACTAGATTCAGTAATACCGTTCCAAAAAGTACCGGATTCACCGTTAGTAGATGAATTAAAAGGAACTCCATCAACAACAAACAAAGGTTGGTTAGAACCTGTAATTGATGTCATACCTCTAATTATAATGTTAGTTCCTGAACCAGATGTAGCTGTAGTGTTTGTTATATTAACACCAGCAACTTTTCCTGTTAGTGTTCTTGCAACATCTGCAACACCTTTTTGTTCAATTTCTTCAGAACCAACAGTAGTAACAGCATAACCTAAAGAACGTGCTTCTCTTTCAAGACCTAGTGCGGTTACAACAACCTCACTTAATTGATTTCCTTCTGAAAGGGTAATATTTAGGTTGTTTTGGCTACCAACAACAACTGATTGAGTTTCATAACCGACAAAACTAAATACTAACGACACACCTTCTTCTACCTCAATGGAATAATTACCATCAAAGTCTGTAGTTACACCACTAGTTGTACCACTAATTAAAACAGTTGCTCCTGGAAGAGGCAAACCATTTGGATCAGATACAACACCTGTAACTGTCTTCTGACCAAATGCAAGACCTGCACTCAATAAGAAAACAAAGAATATTCTTGTAATCTTCATATTTATTAATTTTTGTTATCTATAATTTTTGTTAAAATACTGTTAAAATAACTAAGTAAGCAAATCTAAAACATTTATTTAAAATATCATTAAAAAAACATTAATTATTTGTTACCTGAACCAGCAAATATAAAGTTTTTTGTATTAGTTCAAAAATAAAATTACTTTATATTTTTATACATTAATTTAAATTCTTGTTAATTAAAACTAAAAAAAAATCTGTTTTTGGATTTAGTGAAGAACAATAATTCATGATTAACTCTGACTATGTTTATTTCTCAAGTATTTACAAACTCTCTGCGAATTCAAAAATTTGAATAATAGAGGCAATTTCTGATGTTTTTAGTTTTTGGTCTTTAATATATTTCTTTATTTTATTTGAATCTGGTCCAAAAAAATTAATAATGGACTTTTTAGAATTTTTTATAGAAATCGGAGTATCCCCATTATTACTGACATATATCTTAACACTTTCTACATATCTTGGAGGAAATGAATTTTCAAGTGAAGTTCTTGCAACCTTAGCTTCCATAAATGTTTTCTTTCTTTTTAAGTAAAGTTTATTCCTATCCCCATTATAAATATTTACTAAATAACCTATATAAGCTCTACCTTCCTCAACTCTGTGAGGGAGATACTCAAATCTTTCTCCATCTATAATAGGAATAACATCCTTACTCTTAATCAAAACTATATCAGATTCTTTCTGACCAGGAGTATCAGTCATTTCTATTTCATCTCTATAAGCATTATACCTCATGTAACCAGAATTAATAAGTTCTTTTCCAAAATATTCAAGTCTTGTGGTTTTAAATTCAGAATCAAAATAATGACTTCCTTGAATACTTAGTGGCTGAGGTGCTCTAGTTGATCTATTACCAAAGTCTATGAATGCCTGTTGAGCAGAATCAGTAATATTGCCGTTTATATTTCCTTGAGCATTAATTGCTGCGGTAAGAAATAACGCAGAAATCAATTTGAGATTATTCATAATTTTAAGAATTTTCAAATTTAACTTTTATTTTATATTGCATTTACCTAATTCTTAAACAAAATATTAAAAAGGTTTACTAATTAAAAATATCTATTTGCCCTGACAGTAAATCATCAATAGTTTCAGTTTCTCTAATTTTATGTAACTTGTTATCTAGTAAACAAACTTCTGCAGGTCTTGATCTGCTATTATAATTGCTAGACATAGTAAAACCATATGCACCAGCATTTTTAAAACAAATTAAATCACCTTTTTTAGTTTCTGAAATTTTTCTTTTATATGCGAAGGTGTCTTTCTCACAAATATATCCTACAACATCGTATTCTTTTTTTTTGCCCTCTGGATTAGAAAGGTTAACAATTTCATGATAAGAGCCATATAGAGTGGGTCTTAGTAAATGATTAAAGCCAGAATCTACTTGAATGAAATCTTTAGCATTTGAAGACTTAATGTAATTTACTTTGGTAATAAAAAAACCACAATCACTAACTAGAAACTTACCTGGTTCAAATATTAGTTTTAATTTCTTATTAAATTCTGATTCAAACTTATTTAGCTCATTTGATACCTCTTTTACATAATCATTAAGATTTGTTGAGGTATCATCATCATAATATGGAATCTTTATTCCACCACCTAAATCAATACTCTTAATGTTTTTAAAATCTCTGGCAATGGAGAAAATCTTTTTGATCCCTTCTTTAAATTGATTATTCTTAGTAATATCACTGCCAGTGTGAATATGAAGTCCAGTAATTTTAATTTTACCTTTTATTTCCATGTCTAACAACTCATTAATTCTGGTTTCCGGAATTCCAAACTTTGATTCTGGGTGTCCAACACTAACATTTTCATTTCCCCCAGCGTAAATACCAGGGTTTATCCTTACAGTTATTGATTGACTGCCAAACTCATTTATAAAGTCTTTTATACATTCTATGCTATCAAGATTTATTTTCACTCCAAGTTTGAATGCTTCTTTTATTTCTTCAAAACTAACACCATTAGGGGTATATAGAATTTCATTTTTATTGAAGCCGCATTTCAACCCAATCTTAACTTCTTCAATTGATACTGCATCAAGACCTGCCCCTAGTTTACTGATAAACTTTAAAATTGAAATATTAGAAAGAGACTTAGCTGCAAAATGAATTTTGTAGTTTTCTAAAACACTTAACTCTTTATTTAATTTTTTAAATTGATTTTCAATAATTTTTAGATCATATAGATAAATTGGAGTTCCAAATTTTAAAGCAGCTTCTTTAAGTATTTTAATATCCATTTTATGTTTTAAGTGATAAATATAATTCTGATTTTAAATAATTCAAATATCTTAAGTTTTGTGGTTATATTTGTCGCCATGAATTTACATGAATACCAAGGAAAGCAATTATTAAAAAAATTTAATGTTACAATTCAAAGAGGCTATGTAGCAAATAGTCCAGATGAAGCTGTTATTTGTGCAAAAAAACTTTCAAATGAAACAGGAACTGAAATTTTTGTTGTTAAAGCTCAAATTCATGCAGGTGGAAGAGGAAAGGGTGGAGGGGTAAAAATTGCTAAATCTATTGATGAGGTGAGATCTATATCTTCACAAATAATTGGGATGAATCTTGTGACTCCTCAAACTTCAAAGGAAGGTAAGCTAGTAAATAAGGTATTAATTGCTGAAGATGTTTATTATGATGGTGAGAGCGATAGAAAAGAGTTCTATATTTCAGTGTTACTGAATAGATCAACTTCAAAAAATATGATTGTCTACTCTACAGAAGGTGGTGTAGATATTGAGGCTGTAGCGGAAAATACTCCAGATCTTATATTTAATGAAGAAATTGACCCTGCTTCGGGAATTCTTCCTTTTCAAGCTAGAAAAATTGCATTTAATCTTGGTTTAAAAGGTCAAGCTTTTAAAAGCATGGTAAATTTTGTAACAAATCTCTACAATGCATATATTGAGTCTGATGCTTCTCTATTTGAGATTAACCCTGTTCTTAAGACATCTGATGATAAAATTATAGCTGTAGACTCTAAAGTAACTATTGATGAAAATGCTCTCTTTAGGCACTCCGAATATGAGTTAATGCGAGATCTTAGTGAGGAAAACCCTGTTGAGGTTGAGGCTAGAGATTCTGGTTTAAATTATGTTGACTTAGATGGAAATGTTGGGTGTATGGTTAATGGAGCTGGTTTAGCAATGGCAACGATGGATTTGATTAAACTTGCAGGAGGTGAGCCTGCAAATTTTCTTGATGTTGGCGGAACTGCTGATTCTAGTAGGGTTGAAAAAGCATTTAGATTAATTCTACAAGATTCAAATGTTAAAGCAATACTTGTTAACATATTTGGTGGAATAGTAAGATGTGATCGTGTAGCTGAGGGTATTGTTTCTGCATATAAAAATCTTGGTAACATTGATATACCTATTATTGTTAGGCTCCAAGGAACTAATTCTGATAAAGCAAAAGAAATAATCGATAGTTCTGGCTTAAATGTTCTGTCCGCAACTGCCTTTGATGAAGCCGCAAACAAAGTCCAATCTGCCTTAAACTGACATAAAGTCATTAAATTTTTATTTTTTACCGTCAATTTGTCACCATTTATCACCTGGTATTCTTTTTGACTATTATTCAATGAATTTATAATTCAAATTGTTTAACTAAAAATAAAAATTATGAGAATAGTAAAATATAATAATAACAACGTTTTTCCATCATTAATTAACGAATTCTTTAATGATGACTTTGGTGTAAATTTTTTTAATAGAAGTCATTCTGTACCATCTGTAAATTCGATTGAAAACAATGATTCTTTTGAAATAGATCTTGCAGTTCCTGGCATGAATAAAGAAGATTTCACAATTGAATTAAATGATAAGATATTAGTTATTTCATCAGAAACGTCAACTACTTCTGAAAATGATAAAATGAGATTAAATGAATTTAATTTTTCATCTTTTCAAAGATCATTTAGAGTTCCAAATTCAGTAGATCAAGATAAGATCAAGGCTAATTATAAAAATGGTATTCTAAAAATAATACTACCAAAAACAAAAGAAAATATATCTAAACCAAATAGGGTAATTAATATTGACTAATTATATTTAATAATCCAAAAAAAAAGGTGCACCGTTGTGCACCTTTTTTTATTTTAATTTTTTTTTGAGGAGCTCAATTTTATCTCTGAAATCTGCAGCAGTTAAAAAGTCAAGTTTCTTAGCAACATCTTCCATTTGCTTTCTTAATTCTTTAATTCTCTTCTCTATCTCGTTTTTTGTTTGATATGCCTTGAGTTCTTCTTCAAAATCTTCATATGAACTATTTACAATTTGAATATTTTTTTCAAAAGTGTTTGTGAATGATTTCACCATTTGTTTTGGAATAATATCATTTTCAATATTAAATTTTTCTTGTTTTTTTCTTCTGTATGAAGTTTCAGTTATTGTCTTATCCATACTATTTGTAATAGAATCAGCATACATTATTGCTTTACCATTAATATTTCTTGCAGCTCTTCCAACAGTTTGAATTAATGACCTATGACTTCTAAGAAAACCTTCTTTATCTGCATCTAAAATAGCAACTAATGATACCTCTGGTAAATCAAGACCCTCTCTTAAAAGATTCACACCAACTAAAACATCAAAATACCCTTTTCTAAGATTTTGCATTATTTCAACTCTTTCTAGTGTATCTATGTCACTATGAATGTAATTTGCTCTTATTTTTGCTTTATGAAGAAATTTTGTAAGCTCTTCAGCCATTCTTTTAGTTAGAGTTGTAACCAGAACTCTCTCATCAACTTCAACTCTTAATAATATTTCCTCTATTAAATCATCTATTTGATTTTCAGATTTTCTAATTTCAATAATGGGATCTAAAACTCCAGTTGGCCTAATTATCTGTTCAACAAATAGCCCTTCAGACATTTTTAGCTCGTATTCTGCTGGTGTAGCACTGACATATAGAACATTATTTTGTAAACTTTCAAACTCCTCAAATTTTAAGGGTCTATTGTCTAATGCCGCTGGTAATCTAAACCCATATTCAACTAAATTTTCTTTTCTACTTCTATCACCACCATACATAGCATGCACTTGTGGAATTGTAACATGACTCTCATCAATAACCATTAAATAATCTTCTGGAAAATAATCAATTAGACAAAACGGTCTTGTTCCAGGTTCTCTTCCATCTAAGTATCTTGAATAGTTTTCTATACCTGAACAATATCCAAGTTCTTTAATCATTTCAAGGTCAAATTCTGTTCTTTCTCTAATTCGCTTAGATTCTATTGATTTTTCTATCTCATCAAAATACTTAACCTGTTTTTCTAAATCAAATTCTATATCATTAATTGCTGATTTAATACTTGACTCTGAAGTAACAAATATCATTGCAGGAAAGATCCTTATGGATTCAAAATTTTCAATTTTATTACCTGTAATAGGATCAAAAGACTCAATACTTTCAATTATATCACCAAAAAAGTTTATTCTGTAGAATAAATCAGAATAACTTGGAAAAATATCAATCACATCTCCCTTTACAGAAAAACTACCCCTATTAAGCTCGTTAATAGACCTAGAATACTGACTTTTTACAAATTGAGAAAGAAGGTTTGAAATTTGAATTTCATCATCTGTAGAAATTTGAATTACGTGTTTTTTAAATTCTTTTGGATTACCAATACCATAAATACAAGAAACTGATGCAACAACTATGATATCATTTCTTCCAGATAATAATGATGATGTTGCACTCAGTCTATATTTCTCTATTTGCTCATTTATTGATAAATCTTTTTCTATATATAATCCAGAAGATGGAATATAAGCTTCAGGTTGATAGTAGTCGTAGTATGAAACAAAATATTCTACAGCATTATTTGGAAAAAAATTTTGAAACTCTGAATATAATTGAGCAGCTAAAGTTTTATTATGTGCTAAAACTAGTGTTGGTCTTTCTATCTCCTGAATTACATTAGCTACAGTGAAAGTTTTACCGGATCCAGTCACACCTTGAAGTGTTACGTGATTATGATTATTTTTAAATGAATTAACAATACTTCTAATTGCCTCTGGTTGATCACCAGTTGGTTTGAACTCAGATGTAAGTTGAAAACTCATAAATCTAAATTTTCATCTTGGTCAAAATCATCAACCTCTTCAGTATTATAGATTTCTGATGGTGCTTCTTTAGGAACATCTCCAACAGAATTTATACATTCAAACTTTATGTCTGAATTAGTTAATTCATCTATTTCATATAATTCAACAAAAAATGTCCAATAATTTAAAAAATCATAAATAAAAATCATTTTATCTCCATTTAAAACAAAATAGTTTGAAATAGGGTCCTTATCCATTATTTCATCATGATCATCTATTTTAAAAATCTTTATTTCTTCCAGTTGTTCCCAATTTTCATTACTAATATGGAATGTAGAAATTTCAGTAGAGTCAAATCCAAATTGATCAGAAATTATTTTACTAAATTCAAGTAAACTAGTTGTGGAATCAACAATTATATCTCTAAGAACATCATCTTTAACATTTAAAATTATTCTAAATTTTAACCTCATTAGATTTAGTATTATATAACATTAAAAAATAAAATTGTAAACCAATTATTATAGTAGACAATAATAAGTGAATAGGTTGAGTGCTAAAAGGAAAATTGAGATAATACATCAGGATACCGGTAAAAATTTGAATAAAAATTAAAGCATTCACTGAGTATTTGATTATTGATTTCAATCTTATTTTATTTAACATATAGATGATGTAAATATTTAAGATAAATATAATCCATGAAAAGCTTCTATGTGTGTAAAAAATACTTGGAATTTCTTCAAACCATTTTTCCTTTTGAGAGTAGTTATACAACTCCATCTTTATATCAATAAACTTCCTTACTTCAGTTCCTATTATAATTTGGGCTGATAGCATGATTATTGACAAAATAATTAAAACTGATATATTTCTTGGTAAATCTTTAAGATTTGATTTTTTATTAACAATTGAAAGAATTGAAAATAAAATGAATAAAAGTATAATAGCCATAATCATATGAATTGAAATTGTATTAGCAGACAGGTTACTATCTACGACTATTTTTCCGAGCCATGCTTGAAATAAAATCGCAACTAGAGATAAAAATGAAAGAAATGTTAGTAAAAATTTTTTATTGATATACTTTAATGAGGTAATGAATAGAATAAGTACTGAAATTCCAGCAATTGCACCAATAAGTCTATTTATATATTCAATCCATGTATGATAAACATTAAATTTAGAATAATCATGTTTAGTATATTTTTCCCAATTATCAATATCAAGACTATCAGCTGATCTAAAATCATCTATTGCAAAAAATAATTCATCTTCAATAATAATTATTTGATTTTTATTATAATCAAAGTTAGGTATCCAATCTAATTGGGTCCTTTCAGTTGGAGGTATAAAATATCCAAAGCATTTTGGCCAATCAGGGCAACCCATTCCACTTCCAGTCATCCTTACAATTGCACCAGCCAGAACAACTAAATAAACAATTATTATAGAAGCTAGTGTTAGATTATATATTTTATTCATCCTTCAAACCTAAAGAATTACCGATTTTGATCATCAAATTATGAGCCTCTTTATAATCATTTTTAATATCTCCATCTAAAATGGAATTTTTGATTTTTTCTTTAATTATGCCAATCTCTTTACAAGGCTTAATTTTAAAATAAGTCATAATTATCTCACCTGTAATGGGTGGCTGAAAATTTCTTATACTATCTCTCTCTTCAACATCTTTTATTTTTTGGCGAACTATCTTAAAATTATTCTGATATTTTATTGATTTTTTTAAATTTTTTGTTGTTATATCAGCTTCACAAAGAGTTAGTAAATCATCAATCTCATTACCTGCATCATAAATAAGTCTTCTAACAGCTGAATCAGTAACAATATGCTCAGATAATATAATGGGTCTAGAAGACATCATAACTATTTTTTGAACATATTTTAATTTTTCGTTTAATGGAAGATTTAGTCTTTTAAATATTTTTTTTACCATTTTAGAACCAATAAATTCATGTCCATAAAATGTCCATCCATTCTTTTTACTAAATTTTTTTGTTGGAGCTTTACCAATGTCATGTAAAAGTGCAGCCCATCTAAGCCATAGATTATCTGTCTTTTTTGAAATATTATCAACTACTTCTAAAGTATGATAAAAATTATCTTTATGGGTTTGACCTTCAACCTCTTCAATTCCTTTAAGATCAATAAGCTCAGGCAGTATATAATTAAGAAGATTTAATTTTTCAAGATCTTTGAATCCATTTGATGGCGTTTCACACATCAATATTTTATTAATTTCATCTGCTATCCTTTCAGAGGACAAAATTTCTAATCTATTTGAATTTTTTTTGATTGATTTTTGTGTCCCAACATCAATCTTAAAGTTTAATTGAGATGAGAATCTAATTGCTCTTAACATTCTTAGAGGATCATCAGAAAAGGTTTTATCAGGTTCAGCTGGAGTTTTAATTAGCTTATTTTTTAAGTCATCTAGTCCACCAAAAGTATCAATTAGTTCTCCAAAATATTTTTTGTTTAATCTAATTACTAGGGTATTAATTGTGAAATCTCTTCTTAACATATCATCCATAAAATTTCCAGTTTTAACACTGGGTTTTCTAGAGTCACTTGAATAAGACTCTTTTCTTGAACCAACAAATTCAACTTGAAGATTATCATATGTAATCATTGCAGTTCCAAATCTTTTAAAAATTGATAGTTTAATCTCTTTACCAAGTATTTGTTTAACACTTTTAGCTAGTTCTATACCAGATCCAATGCACATAATATCAATATCTTTTTTTAATGATTTGTCTAATATTAGATCTCTTACAAAACCTCCCACGACATAAGATTTAATATTTAAGTCATCTGAAACATCAGATATTACTTTAAATATTCTGTGTTCAAGTGATCCTAATATTAATTTTTTATCAAATTTCATCTTAATTTAGTTATTAGGCCTTTTTCATCAATTTTTAATATTGTTGAAGCTGAATATGACTTTTTATTTTTACCATAGTCAACTATATAGTCTACTTTATTTTTTATCTCTGAACTTATTAAATTAAATTCTAAAGGAATATCAATTCCTGATATGTTCGCAGAAGTAGAGACTATTGGCCTACCAAATTTATTTATAAGTTTTAAGCAAAAATTATCATTCGGAACTCTAAAACCGATTGAATAAGTATCACTTGATACATACTTTGAAATTTTTATTGGATTATTAAAAATAAAAGTAGTAGGAGATTTTTCTGATAATGATTTCAATCTTTTCAGATTCAAAACTTTTACATATTTACTAACCATCTCAAAACTAGAAGCAAGACATATTAATGGTTTAGAAAAATCTCTTTTTTTTATTTCATATATTTTTTTTACCGCAATATCACAATATGAATCGCATCCAATACCCCAAATTGTATCTGTTGGATATAAAATAATTCCACCAGATTTCAATACATCTAGTGCATTTTTGATTTCATTATTCAATTTTTGATAATTTTACACGTAAAAATATATAATTTAATCCTAAAGACACTTAATTAAAAAAATCAAAAAGTTTGAATCTTGATAAATAAACAACTTAGTAAATATCTTGGAATTGACTTTGGAATGAAGAAATCTGGTGTTTCTATATCTGATTCAAATAAGCTTATCTCTTTTCCACTTGAAACCATAGAAACTAAAAATCTTTTAAACTTTATTAAACAAATCTCAATTAATGAAAATATTGAAATAGTTGTAATTGGAAAACCATTAAAGCTAAATAATGAGATTCATGATTTTGAAGAAGAGATTGTTAAATTCATTAAAAAATTAAAAATTCAACTTCCAAGCATTCAAGTTGAAAGAATTGATGAAAGATTCTCATCAAATATTTCTAAACAAATTATTTTAAAATCTGGACTAAGAAAAAAAAAAAGAAGAGAAAAATTCTTAATAGATAAAATAAGCGCATCTTTGATTTTAGAATCATATTTAATTCAAAATAATAAATGATAAGGCCAATTATTGCATATGGTAACCCAATACTAAATTTAAAAGTTGAGAAATTAAAATATAGTGAGTCAAACAAATTAGATTCTCTTGTTAAAGATCTATGGGACACTATGTATAACGCAAAAGGAGTTGGAATAGCTGCTCCTCAAATTGGTGTTTCAAAATCAATCTTTGTTGCAGATTTTTCTTTTTTTAAGGATGAAGATAATTTTAACCAAGATGAGCTTATTAATATCAAACAGGTATTTGTTAATCCAAAAATTATAAAAGAATCTGGTAAAGATTTTACTTATTCAGAAGGTTGTCTAAGTATACCAAACATTTCAGAAGAAGTAATTAGAAAAGAAAAAATAAAAATTAATTTTTTAAATGAAAAATTTGAACCGAAACAAATGAACTGTTCGGGAATAATTGCAAGAGTTATTCAACATGAATATGATCATTTACAAGGAATACTTTTTACTGATAGAATTTCAAAGGATACAAGGGTTTTAATAAATAGTGAATTAAAAAAAATATCCAAAGGAATAGTCGAATCAAAATATGAAATGAGTTTTTATAAAAACTAATTATTTTTTTTAATCTTATTAACTCGATTTTTCCAAAATTCAATTTTATTATTTATAGTTTGAATATTAGTTGAAACATTCTTAAAAAGAGGATTTTCAATACTTGAATCTGAGAAAAATTCTAAATTATTTTGAAGTTGAATTGATTCATCTTGAAGTTCAGAAATCTTTCTTTTAATGGACTGAAGTTTCTTATTCAGTTCATCTGAATTATCCCTTAATAATTCTATTTCTAATTTGAAACTGAGATTTTCCTTTTCATCATTTTTTAAATCTAGTGACTTAATAATAGAGTAAATTTTCTTAATAAGATTATTGTTTAAAATGTTATTAGAATTTAGATTAATATCTTCTAAATTATTCCAATCAGAAATAGTAGAATTAATAAAATGTTCTACATCATCTATAGAATAATTTTTCATAGAAAACTTAACCTTATCAATAAATTTTGATTTCTTATCATAAATGATTTTTTCTTCTTGCCCTAAGTTTATTGCACCAGACTTGAGAATATCATAGAATCTATTGATTAAAGGACGGAATTCATCCCAAAGTGAATTCGAGATTTTTCTTGGTAGATAACCAATTTTTTTCCACTCTTCTTGAATTGATTTTATTCTACTAGAATTTTCAGCTATCTTATTGTCCTCAATAATTTTTTGTACTTCACTTATAAGAGCTTTCTTCATTTCAATAGTATTATTTAGCTCTTTTTTCTGATTTTTATAAAAATTATTTTTGATAGTATTAAACTCTTTTGTAGCTAGTCTAAACTCGTTCCAACATTTTTTATTCTTGTTTCTTTGTAGGTTTTTTATACTTTGGAATTCAATTTTTAGTTTATCAAATTCACTAATTTTATTTTGCCAATCTGAATGAGAATTAGGTACAGACTTAATTAAATTTCTCATCTTAACTATAACAGCTTTTTTCTTCTCATAATTTTCTTGTTGAATATTTGAGATGTCCTTTTGAAAACTTTGTCTTTTAAAGTGTATTTTTTGAGATGCTGCTTGAAACTTTCTCCATAAATCATCACTATGTTCTCTTGATACAGGACCCAATTCATTTTTCCAAAGTCTATGAAGATCATTTAAATCTCTTGAAGCTTTTGCAAGATCATCTAATTTGTCAAGTTCTTCAGCTCTTTTAATAATTTTTATTTTTTCTTCATAGTTATGTTTAAAGTCTAGTTCTTTGAGATCCCTATTTAAATGAAGAAAGTCATAGAAATTATTTACGTGATGTCTATAGGTTTCCCAAATATTATTTCTTTCAGTAATTGGAACTTTTCCAGTATTATGCCATTCTTCTTTTAATACTCTAAATTTTGAATATAATTTGTTTGGATTTTCATCTACTACAATAAGATTTTTAATCTTTTCAATTATTTCTTGCTTTTTCTCTAAGTTTTCTTTTTGGTTTGAACTTAGATCTTTGAAATATCTTTTCTTATTGAAGGAATAAGTTTTTAGTGTTTGAAAAAATAAGGATTTAGATTTTTTGAATTCATCTGTGTCAGATTCAGATGATTTTATACTGGCATTAATTTTTGATCTTAATTCTTCAATATCTTTTCTTTTATTAAACCATTCATTAGATCCAATAATTTCAACAAAACTTGATACTAGATAATTAAGGTCAGATTTTGATTTAGCTTTGGAATCTTTAATTAAATCTTTTTTTTCTGATTTTTTAGAGGAAATCCTTTGACTTCCATATTTATTCACCCATTCTTTATATGCCTTGGTCCTTTTATCTTTAGGCATTTCAGGAATTTCATTGGAATCTGAACCTTTTTGACCATATTTCTTAGTCCATTCTTTATATGCCTTGGTCCTTTTATCTTTAGGCATTTCAGGAACTATTTTATTAACTAGATTTTCAGAATCCGATGAAGACTTTTTTGACATTGAATCCGAGTCTTTCATTTTTAGCTATTAAACGATAAAAGTAACAAAAAAAATATAATTCTATTTTATTGATTTTTGCCAAAGGTTCCAGGATTCATCAGCTTGCAATTTTAACATTTGGTATCCATTTATTGTTCTGCATCCAATTTTTTTGCCTTTTTTAATAAATAGAGTTTCTTCAGGATTATATACTAAGTCAAAAAATATACTTTTATCATTTATTAAATTATATGGTAAATTAGGTGAAGAATCAATATTAGGATAGGTGCCAACTGGAGTGCAGTTTACAATTAGAACAGTATTACTTAGTATATCTTTGTTTATTTCATCGTAGGATAAATAATTCTTTTTTTTGTCTCTAGATACTATTTTATAGGAAACATTATTTTTTTTACAGAAATATTCTACTGTCTTGGATGCACCTCCTGATCCAAGAATAATAACGCTATCAAAATTATCTAAACTATTTAGTTCTAAAGTTTTTTTAAAACCTACAATATCAGTGTTATATCCAATTTTTTTTTGATTTTCAAAGCATATTGTGTTTACTGCCCCAATTTCATTTGCTAAATTGTCAACCTCGTCAAGATAATTAATAATATCTTGCTTATAAGGTATGGTTACATTTAGTCCAAAAAGATTTTTTTCATTAAAAACAACTTTTACTTTATTTATTGATTGAATATCAAAGTTTATGTACTCATAATATGAGAGTTTTTTACTTGAATTAAATTTATGAGTAAAGTAGCTTCTTGAAAATGAATAATCAATATTCCTACCTATTAAACCAAATCGTTTTATCTCTTTCAATGTTTGTTTGCAAATCTTTCTAATAAAACTACAAACAAAATACCAATAAAAATATAAAATAGAGTTAACCAGGTTTCTATTATTAATAAATTAGGAAAAAACCAAGAAATTTTTCCGTCAATTGCCTCTATTTTCCATGGCCATACCCCTATTAGGGATCCCGCAATAAACCCAACAATAATTGATATTGTAATTGATCTATATTTTTTTAGAAGAGTACTCAAGATATTTGATAGAAAAATTAAACCGACAACTGATCCTAATGTAAAAAATAAAATAACCTTTAATAGATATATCCTACCAGTATCATAAATAAAATCAAAGTTTAATGAGAATATATCAGTTAAAGTAAAGTATAATGCATTTACTGAGTCAACCATTATCAGAGTATAGCTTCCCATTAACAAGAGAAGATATGACCCTGAAAGACCTGGTAAAATCATTCCTGATATTGCAATTATTCCTGAAATGAAAATTATAAGATTAGAATCTGTTACCTGAAAATCCTCAACAAAACTAATTAGTAGACCAATTGATAAACCAATTAGGATACCGATAAATGTCTTATAATTTAACCTTTCTAGTTGATAATAAATTACATAAAATGAGCCAACAATCATACCAAAAAATAGTCCATATACATATAACTCATATTCTTGTATTAATCTATCAAGTAAAAGTGAAACACTAAAAAAACTTGCAATAACACCTGAAAAAACAACAATTAGAAATTTACCGTTAACCTCTTCATAAAAATCTCTAAATCCCTTATTAAATAATATTTTGAAAGAATTAAAATTTATTTTTTTTATAGAATTTATAAGATCTTCATAAATTCCAGTAATAAAAGCTACTGTCCCACCAGATACTCCAGGGATTTTATTTACTGCACCCATTGCAAGTCCTTTTATAAAAAGGAGAATATATTTATTCATATTAAATTAATATAGGGAAAATTAGACAAGTAGTGTCTTATTATCTTTAAATTCAGGAAAAGATTTTCTAAGTTCTGTAGGAATTTTAGAGGATTTACTTCCATTTTGATAAAAATATATAGCTTCGTTTAATTTCCCATCTTTTAAAAGACATCCGCTAATTGTAAAATCAAGAAAAGATTTATTTGGAAAATATTTTTTTGCTTTCAAACTTAGTCTCAATAACTCAGACCATTCTTCAATTTCTAAAATACATTTCAATAAACTCTTCCAAATTTGCCATGACTGGCTTTCATTAATATTAATGATTTCTTTATAATATCTAATAGCTTCAATTATATTTCCTACAGATATACTTATTAGCGCATTAAGCTTTATTATTTTTATACTATTAAGATTATTATCTAGAGCTTTTTTAGCTAGATATTTTGATTGTCTTATATTATTTTTCTTGAGATAAAATTTGATTAAAAAAACCCATGCCTTCTCATTACCTGGTTCTTCCCTTAATGCTTTTTTAATAAATTCAATAAATAGCTTTTTATTATTTAATTTTTTATAACATCTTGATATTCTAAAGAAAATATATGAATTAGGTTCACTTAGTTGGATTGATATTTTATAATTTGAAAGTGCGTCATTATATCTCTTTACTTTTTCAAGAATTTTAGCCTTTTCAATATATGCTGAAACAAATTGATCATCAGATATAATTGCAAAGTCAAAAGCTGAAATAGCTTCTTTTAATCTTCCTTGCTTTTTATATATTTTGCCAATCTGATGCCATGCAATTTTTGAATATGGTCTTTTTTCAAGAATATGGTTAAGTTCACTTATTGATTCATCTATCAATCCTAAATTTTCATAACAAAAAATCAAATTATAAAGAGACTGATAATCTTCATCATCAAATTCTATGCATTTTTTAAAAAAAGGTATAGCAGATTCAAAATCTTCAATCAACAAAAATTCAATGGCAATCATATTCCATATATCAATCTTATCATCAATAAATGTTAGAGCATTTTTAAGAATTTGAATTGCTTCTTCACTAAGATTATTTTTTGAATAAATAGTTGCTTTTTGTAAATAAACTTCTCTGTTTTCAGGTTCTATTTCTTCAACAAAATTTAGAACATCAATTGCAGCATCATATTTTGAATTGAAAATTAATAATTCGGAGTTAAGTAACATTAGATCTACATTATCAGGATGTTGATTTAGTCCCATTTTTATCGCTTGATCAGCTAATTTATAGTTTGCATGATCAATATAGTGATGAGAGATATTTATAAAGTCGCTTGAGTCAAAGTAAAAAACACTATTTGTTTTTAACATTTCCTCAAACTTATAAATATAACTACTTAAGTTACTCAAGAAAAATATTTTATTCTAAAGTACACATCTGCTTAAGTCATTTTGTATTGAATACAAATTTATTTTCAACAAAATAATTAACAACCTAGATTACTCTATTTTAACAATTTCAAGTTCTTTGTCACTCTCACTGAATAAATCAGATATTTTATTTGGCCTTTCATTCTCTCTCCAAATAAAACCTGGAAGTTTCATTTCATTAGTAAGAATTTTATTTTCGGATAATATATTACCATCAGGAGTTCTATAAAATGATACTTCAGATATCTCATTCTCTAAAAATTTGATTAAAATTGAGCTTGCTAAAGTTTTGTTTAAGCCAATTAATTCTGCATCATCTGAATACATGTAATAAAGTAATGTGCTATTCTTAACAACATAAACGTTATTTAGTTTTCCATTCGAAAAAAATCCATCTAATTTTTCTCCTTTTATTTGGTTAAACCGATTACTATCCAGAGAATCTTTTTGACTCATAAATACATTACCTCTAATAATTAGAGAATCTAACTCTTCTGTTTTAACATTTGATTTTAAAAATATTTGGTCGCCTGTTATTTGATTATCTCCAAACCAAATAATTGGATTAAGTCTATTTTTCTCCTCATCAGTTAATGTCTTCAGATATTTCAAATTTTTAGGTTTTTTTAATAGTTTAATTAATCCAGTTTCTTGGTTAAAATGTATAGAGTCAGATAAACCTCTAACATCTGATTTAAGAATTCTTACATCATAATATCCTTTTAAAATCTTTTTGTCGTCAGCACCTGTAATTGTTATTGTGTCAGAGTGAATATAAAGTGAATCATTTTTTATTATACTAACTGCTAATGCATTTTTGGTTATAATAGCAGAATCTCTATCTCTAAAAATCTCTCCATAATGACCTGTAATTATTGAATTGTTTATTGTATCATTAATTTTGACATTGTATGAGGCTGATGCGTATGATTTTTCATTTTCAAAAAATATACTATCTCCATTTATAATTTTTCCATCATAATTAATAGTTGCATCTTCTCTAAAATATCCTTTTTGAAGATTAGTATCATAGAATCCATTTCTACAAAGTATATTATAATCAATACCATTAATTAAAGTTTTATCATTGAAAAAAGCTAAATTACTTTCAGTGAAGTATTCTAACTCCTCAGAGTTTACATTATATTCTGGGTTAACAATTGTTACATTAGTCTTAAAAATATATTTCCTAGGTCCCATATAGTATGTCCCTGAATTACTTTCCAGAGTATTATCATTATCAACTATTTTACCTTTTGAATTATAGAATGCTATATTTTTTTGTCTATCAAGATATAGAGTATCGGTTTCCAGCTTCATATCTGGTCTAGTGAGTTTAACGTTTCCGTATGCAATTGCTTTTTTTGTCTTTCCATCATATTCAAGAAAATCTGATGTCAACAATAGTGAATCTCCTTGATTAAAATTTACTTCTCCATTTGCTTTAAATGAATTTTCATTAAAATAATAGTATGAAATATCTGACTCTATCCTGGCTCCATCATGAAATAGAATAACTCTAATATTTTTATCTCTCTGAAGTATATTAGCGTCAGGATATTCTAAAGAATTTCTAATTGACTTTCCAGCTTGAATAATTTCAATTATTCTTTGTTCTTGACTAAATAATGAGGAAGAAACAAAAAAATAAATCAGGATAATATTTAGTCTCATTAATCTCTATAAATAGTTTGAGTTCGGTCTGGTCCAACTGAAATTAAGTTTATAGGAACTTTTAAATAGGATTCAATAAAACTAATATAGTCTTTTAGCTCTTTAGGAAGTTCAGATTCACTCTTCATTTGAGTAATATCTTGATCCCAACCATCAAATTCTATGTATTGAGGAACAATCTCTTTGGATTCTATATCGAATGGGAAGTAATTTACCTCTTGATCATTAATTAAGTAAGATGTACAAACTTTTAATCTCCCAATAGAACTTAATACATCTGATTTCATAATGTTTAATTCTGTAATCCCATTAATTTGAACTGAATATTTTAAAGCAACAAGATCTAACCATCCACATCTACGATCTCTTCCGGTTGTTGCTCCATACTCATTTCCAACCTCTCTAATCCTTTCTCCAGTTGAGTTAAATAATTCAGTAGGGAATGGTCCAGATCCAACTCTAGTAGTATATGCTTTAAATATTCCAATTATATTTTTAATTTTATTTGGCGGTACACCTAAACCAGAACAAGCGCCAGCTGCTGTTGTGTTTGAAGAAGTTACATATGGGTATGTTCCAAAATCTATATCTAGAAGTGAGCCTTGGGCACCTTCAGCTAATATTCTCTTCCCTTGTTCAAGAGAGTTATTTAAATAGGATTCACTTTCAATAAGATTGAATGACTTTAGACATTCAACACCATTAAAAAAATCTTTCTCTAACTCATCTAAGCTTATTTCAACAGATTCATTAAAATTTGAAATAATTTTAAGATGCTTTTCTTTAAGACTATTATATTTTAACTGCCATGAATCATTAATAATATCACCAACTCTTATACCATTCCTTCCTGTTTTATCCATATAAGCAGGTCCAATTCCTTTAAGTGTTGAGCCAATCTTTTTATTTCCTTTTGAAACTTCAGAAGTTGCATCTATAATTTTATGAGTAGGTAAAATTATATGAGCTCTTTTGGATATAAACAAATTTTTTCTTAAATCAATTTTAAATTTATTGAGGCCTTCGATTTCTTTAAGAAAAACTCCTGGATCTATAACAACTCCGTTTCCAATAATGTTAATAGAATCTTTGTTGAAGATGCCTGATGGAATTGTATGGAGAACATGTTTATTTCCATCAAACTCTATAGTATGTCCGGCATTAGGTCCTCCTTGGAACCTAGCAATAATATCATAATTAGAGGTAATAGCGTCAACTATTTTTCCTTTACCTTCATCTCCCCATTGAAGACCTAGCAATAGATCTAAAGACATATATTAGCTATTTTTCTTTTTACTTGTAGCGTATAAATATAGTGAATGATCCTTAATGTCAACATTAAATATTTCTTCAATATTATTTTTAATTGATTGAATCCTTGGATCACAGAATTCTTTAACCTCTCCAGTATCAGTAATTATTAAATGGTCGTGCTGATTATTAAAGTAACATTTTTCATATTGAGAGTGAGTATCACCAAATTGATGTTTTCTAACTAGACCACTTTCAAGTAAAAGCTCAATAGTATTGTATAAAGTTGCTCTACTTACTCTATAATTTTTTTTATTCATTTTTTCGTAAAGCGAGTCAATATCAAAATGGGCATCTATTGAATAAATTTCATTTAGAATACTAAATCTTTCTGGAGTCTTTCGATGATTATGTTTTGTTAAAAATTTTGAAAAAACATCAACAACCTCATCATTATTCTTTTTTTTATTAAAAATCATACCAATTATTTACGTAAAACTTTTTCTATACCTTTTATAGTAGTTAATCTTTTAAGTAACTTATTCAAAATTACTTTATTTTTTACTTCTACATTTATAACTCCCGAAAAAGTCCCATCATTGGTCTCAAAGGAAATCCTGTTCATATTAACATTCATCGAATTTGAAATGAGTGAGGTTATATCATTTACAAGTCCAATGTCATCAATTCCAGTAATCTCAATTTTAGCATTAAATTCATTACTTTTTGAGTCAATCCATGAAGCAGAAATAATTCTATAAGCATAATTAGACCTTAAAGCTATTGAGTTTGGACAATTCTTAGAATGAACCTTAATGCCATCTTTGACTGATATGAATCCAAAAACTTTATCTCCAGGTATTGGACTACAGCAAGTAGCCATTGAATATTTTAACATCTCCTTTTCTTTACCAAAAACCAGCTTATCATAATTGATTAAATGTTCATCATCATTAGTTTTTTGATCTTCAGATTTTGTACCTGTAATTTTCCTTCTAAAATAACCCAGATAACTATTATAATCAGTAGCAAAATTTTTAATTTTTTTATTATCTAAATCTCCAGTAGCAACATTATAAAAAAGATCATTACTTGCATTAATTTTAAAGAATTTCATCATTTGGCCAGATACTTTATCATTTAACTTAATTTTAAATTGTTTAAGTTTTCTTTCAAGAATTTCTTTACCATCTAAAGCAATTTTTCTTTTTTCATCATTTAATGAAGACTTTATTTTTGATATTGCTTTTGAGGTTTCAACAAAATTTAACCAGTTCCTATTTGGCTTTACATTTTCAGAAGTTATTATCTCAACTTGATCACCACTTTTAAGAGTATGGCTCAAGGGTACTAACTTACCGTTAACTCTTGCGCCTCTTGTTTTAATTCCAACATCAGTATGAACATGAAAAGCAAAATCTAATGCAGATGATCCACTTTTCAAAGATTTTAAATCTCCCTTTGGAGTAAAAACATATATTTCTTTTGAATAAAAATTTAGTTTAAAATCCTCAACGAAATCAATAGCATGATCCGTATCATTATTAAAGACATCTTGAAGTTTATTAAGCCAAAGATCAACTTCAGTTTTTTTAGTCACATTATGTTTATAGCTATAATGTGTAGCGTAACCTTTTTCAGCAATTTCATCCATTCTCTCTGATCTAATCTGAATCTCAATCCATTTATTTTTTGGTCCAACTACTGTAAGATGAAGTGCTTCATATCCATTATTTTTTGGAATAGTAATCCAATCTCTAAGTCTAGTGGGGTTTGGGGTATAGTGATCAGTTATAATAGAATATATTTTCCATGCTACAAATTTTTCATTTTTTGATGTTGCTTTATATATAATCCTAATTGCAAATCGATCAAATACCTCTTCAAATAATATATTTTTATTCTTTATCTTATTATAAATTGAATATATAGACTTATGTCTTCCCTTAATTTTATATTTAATTTTTTGATCTTCAAGACTTTTATTTATTAGTCTCTGGAAGGATTCTACATATTTTTCCTGATCTACCAAATCCTTATCAATCTTATTTTTAATTAAATTGTATTTTTTAGGCTCAAGAATCCTTAAACTTAAATTCTCAAGCTCATTTTTAATCTTATAAAGTCCAACTCTATGTGCAAGTGGAGCATAAATATATAATGACTCTGAAGCCATTTGATCTTGCTTTTCTTTTGATAGGTAATCAATTGTTCGCATATTATGAAGTCTATCAGCAGTTTTAATTAATATTACCCTTATATCACTGTGGAGAGTAAGTAACATTTTGCGATAATTTTCAGCTTGAATAGAATAATCTTCGTTTTTCTTTAGAGTTGAAATTTTAGTTAATCCATCAACGATCTTAGATATATCAGATCCAACGTTTTCATCTAAATCTTCAAGTGTTACTTCAGTATCTTCAACAGTATCATGAAGAATAGCTGAAGCGATAGATATATAATCTAATCCAATATCTTTAGCAACAATTTTTGCAACCTCAAGAGGGTGATAAATATATGCTTCTCCAGACTTTCTAACCTGACCATCATGGCCATTAAATGCAATAAGTAAAGATTTATGAATTATTTTTTTTTCTTTAGATGTTATTTTTTGATAACTACTATCAAGAATATGATCCAATAATTCAGTTATTTCTTTTGGAAGTATTTTATTTTCGACTAACACTTGTAAATTTTCTACTTAAATTTACAAATAATAATTCTTGATTTAAAGACAATATTTTACTGAGATCTATAATATTTAATAATAATTCAATTAAAAAAATCTGATAATACTTCTCTTTGATAATAATCAATAATAAAATTGGAAACTTTATTGTAAGATAGAATACCATATTCTTGCTTATTCGATTTTAAATAAAAGTCATACAGATAGCCTGAAATTCTATCAAAAAAGTTATTATGATATTTACTCCAGAATTCCATGTTATAATTAATATCAGTTATTACTCTCGGATTGAGCTTTGAGGTGTAATCTTCTATTTTTTCTTTGTGATTCTTATTAATTTCGTTTAGAAGATTTAAAAGTGCATTGAAATAGCCGGAATATCGAATATTTGCATTATTACTTTCAACTGCTCTCATAAATCCAATAAAACTTGCTTCAGCTTCATCTGCATACCCCATTTGATGAGCATATTCATGAAAAATAACTACAGGTAAATCAACTTTGGGAATATCTGCATTTACAACTGACTCTGATGTAAATGGAATAAAGTGTCCACTAACTGTTTGAAAAAGAAGAATGCCGGGAACTAAAGACTGTTTTACATTTAAGTTAATCATATTAGTAACTTCAAAAAAATCTAATTCGTTATGATCTTTAATTAAAGTAGCTTCTTCATTTATCTTTGTAATAATTATATTCAAGGTATTATCTAACTCTTCAAACTCATAATCATCTTTAATACTTAATTCATCTGATATTGAGGTTTTGAAATAATTTAATCCCCAAAAAGAATAAAAAATAAAGTAAACAAATGAAATAAATGCCAGAAGGTTAATAAAATCATTTAGTTTGAATGAAAAAACTCTATAGACAAGATAAATAAGAATAATAATAAGAAAGACATATAAAATTTCACCTACAGGTATGTTTATATTTGAATATACAAATGAATTTACTTTGAGAATATAATTGTATAAATAATATGAATAATAATCATCAATGATTGATGGATTATTTTTAATGAAATTAATTAATAGTATTTGAGGTATTAGAGCAATAGCAAAAATACTTTTTAATTTCATTACTTTATGTCAACTAATTCAACTTCAAAAATTAATGTTGCATTTGGAGGAATAACTCCATTGCCCGCACCCATTGTTCCATAACCAAGTTCACTAGGAATCACAAGCGTAGCTTTTGAGCCTTTATTAAGTAGTTGCATAGCTTCATCCCACCCTTTAATAACTTGTCCAACACCACACGTGAACTCAATTGGTTCTCCTCTAGTAAAAGATGAATCAATTTCTGATCCATCAACAAGTTTAAGAGAGTAATGAACTGAAAGGATATCATCGATCTTTGCATTAGGTCCACTTCCTTTTTTGGAAACTTTATATTTTAATCCACTTTTGGTCTCCATCATTCCTGATGTTAAATCATCTAGAAGCTTAGCCTCTTCCTCTGCTCTTAAAATATCTGCTTGACTCTTATTTGTAATATAGTCTTCAAATACCTTAGGTGCATTAAAGTCCTCAGCATCTTTACCAATTCTTATGATCTTAATACTTTTAATAAGATCATCTTGAGCAACATTATCAACAACATCTTGGCCAGAGTGAACCTTTCCAAAAACAGAATGCTTGCCATCAAGCCATGGAGTCTCTACATGAGTTATAAAGAATTGACTTCCGTTTGTTCCTGGTCCAGCATTAGCCATTGATAAGATACCTGGGCCTGAGTGTTTTAATTCCTCACTAAATTCATCATCAAACTGAAATCCAGGTCCACCAGATCCAGTTCCAGTAGGGTCACCACCTTGTATCATAAAATTATCAATTACTCTATGAAATTTTAGACCATCATAATATGGTTTTCCAAAAAATTGTTCATCCGCTGCAGGATGATTTCCCTCAGATAATGCAACAAAATTAGATACAGTTAATGGCGTCTTCTTAAAAAATAACTCTAGTAATATATCACCTTTTGAGGTCTCTAGGTTCGCATATATTCCTTCATTTAAATCAGAGTAGTCATTCATATTACATGAGTTTAAGATTAGTATTGATGTTATTAATATGATAAATTTTTTAATCATAATATTCTTTTAAGTATTGTTTAATATCACTAATAAATTTCTTTTCAGTATCTATTAAATTTAATTTTGAGATTCCCCCAGCAGCATGAATATGTCCTCCACCATTAAAATATCTTGAAGCAAATATATTAACTTTAAAGTCACCTTTAGACCTAAATGAAATTTTAATTAATTCATCCTCTTTATTTTCTAAAAATAATACAGAGCATAAAATTCCTTCAACACTAAGTCCAAAATTTACAAAACCTTCACTATCTCCTTTCTTAAAATTACTAGACTTTTGATCTTCGTCAGTTATTAAACTATACAATACAGGTAAATCTTCAACTTTTTTAAAGTTATTTATTGTGATGCCAAGAAGTTTAAGTCTATCAAATTGAAAATTATTATGTAAACTTTCAAAAATTTGAGTAACATCTACACCATAATCAATTAATTTAGAGCCAACAAGTAGTGTTCTAGAAGTTGTTGAAGGAAAACGATAGGAACCAGTGTCTGCAACTATTCCAGTATAAAGACATGTTGCAATGTTGTTATCAATTTTATTTGAATCTATGTAAGAAATAAAATCATAAATCATCTCACTTGTTGAACTCATTTTAGAATTAGAAATCATAAAATCAGCATAATCATCTGGATTCTCATGATGATCAATCATTATAATTTTTGCAGATGATTTAGAGATTTTATATGAAACATTTTTAGCTCTTCCTAAACTATTAAAATCTAGTGTAAAGATAATTTCAGCTTCATCAAATAAAACATCTGATTTTTCTTTTTGAAATTCGTAAACTATAACATTTTCTGAACCAGGAAGAAAGTTAAGTATCTCAGTGAATTCATTTGGTGAAATAACACTTACATCGTGATCATTTTTAAAAAAATGAAACAAAGCTAAACAACTTCCAAGTGCATCTGCATCAGGACTACTATGTGGTATTAAAATGATTTTTTTCTTTGTAGATAAAATACTTTTAATACTTTCATGAATCTTATTATCCATCTTTGAGCTAATATAATATTATATTGAAAATTAAAATAAAGTAATTACTAAAACTTTGATTAATGATAGATATTATTAAATTTGCCGCATGAATTCTAATAGAACATTTACTATGCTTAAGCCTGACTCAATTGAGCAGGGGTATATGCTTCCAATCCTTAACATGATTAAAGAGGCTGGGTTTAAAATAATTGCATTGAAGTATAAAAAAATGACTAAAGAAGAAGCTGAAGAATTCTACTCTATTCACTCAGATAAGCCTTTTTTTAAAGATTTAATTCAATTTATGACAAGAGGTCCAATAGTCGCAGTAGCTCTAGAAAAAAATAATGCAGTTGAAGACTTTAGAAAACTTATTGGTTCAACTGATCCTTCAGAAGCTGAAGAAGGTACAATAAGAAATAAATATGCTAAATCTAAAGGTGAAAATGCAATACATGGATCAGATAGTGATGAGAATGCTGACATCGAAATAAGTTTTCATTTTAGCGAAAACGAAATTTTTAGTTAAGAATTAATTCTTTTACATACTCTTTTCCTAATTCCTGATTTATAAGTTTAATTACTTTGTTCTTCTCAAAAATTAATTCTTCTTTAAGTACTGAAGATTTTAGTTTAATGAATAGAATACCCTTTTTATATTTTACGTTATAAGTATATTTTTGAATGTTTTCACCCATTGTCTTAACCCATGCTTCTTGAACCCTAAGATTGTCAATGCCAGCTCTGTAGTGTTTTTGTGAAACAAAATCCTCTAAAACTTTTGAAATATTTTTAATCTCTCCTCTCTTAGACATTTGAGTGTATTTTTTCTAAATCAAAAATTTCTTCTTTATTTTTTAGTCCATATAAAGCATCTTTTACTCTATCAATATGAGTATCTGTTATAAATATCTGACTAAAATCCTTCTTTTCAAGTATTTGTACAATTTGTCTAACTCTTTCTTGGTCAAGTTTATCAAAGATATCATCTAGTAATACAATTGGTGAATTTCCGAATTTAGTTTTATAATAATCAAATTGGGCAAGCTTTAATGCAATTAAAAATGATTTTTGTTGTCCTTGACTTCCAAAGTTTTTTATCTTATTATTATCAATAATGAAGTTTAGGTCATCTCTATGTATTCCTTTTGAAGTATATTGTAAAAATCTATCTTTTGATAAACTCTTATTTAAGATCTCTGAAAAACTTCCAAAATTTAAATCACTTTTAAAATCTATGTCAACAGACTCATTCCCAGAACTTATATCAGAGTAATATTTTTTAAATATTGGTATAAATGTTTTAAGAAAGTTAGTTCTCTCTTTAAAAATTGGAGTTCCAAGACTAATTATTTGTTGGTCATATGAGTCAATGGTATCTTTATCAAATTTCCTGTTAATAAAAAAGTATTTCAATAAAGAATTTCTTTGAGTAATAACCTTGCTATAATCTATAACTCTTTGAAGATATATTTTATCAACCTGGCCTATAACTGAATCTATAAACTTTCTTCTCATTTCACTTCCCTCTATAATAAGATTTCTATCATGCGGAGAAATAATAATTAAATTTACTATGCCAATATGATCAGAAATTCTTTTATATAATTTGCTATTTCTTTTAATAACTTTCTTTTCTCCATTTTTGTAATAACAATGTATATTTTCACTTCTGTTATTAATTTCAAAATCACCATTAATTGAAAAATAATCTTGACCAATTCTAACATTTTGAGAAGTTGAAGGATTAAAATAGCTTTTAGTAAATGCTAGATGATATATTGAGTCAATTATATTGGTCTTTCCAATACCATTCTTACCAATAAAACAATTGATTTTTTTATTAAAATTAAACTTTAATTTGTCTAGATTTTTATAGTTATCAATTTTAAGTGAGTTTAAAAACATAATTAGTATTCAAAATAAAACATTAATTTTGGGATTCAAAAAATTATTATGGCAACATTCAACAAAAGAGGTTATAAAAAAAGTAGAAATAAAACTGAAAGTCAAGGAGAAAAAAGCCAAACTGCTGAAGTATTTGACACTTTAGATTCTACTGCTAGTAAATCTGAACAATGGATATTAAAAAATCAGAATAAAATTTTTTCATTTATTGTATTAATTTCATTATCTGTTTTATCTTATTTAGGATACCAGAGATTTATTAGTGAGCCTAAAGAAACTGAGGCAATAAGTGAGCTAAATCAAGCACAATATTTTTTCGAATTGGCACTTGTGTCAAAAGAATCTGATTCACTTTTTAAGCTTGCTTTAAATGGAGCCCAAGGAAAATATGGATTTCTTGATATTGTAAATGAATATTCTGGAACAAAAGCTGCAAATCTTGCAAACTACTCTATTGGTATGTCTTATTTGAATCTCAAAGAATATGACAAAGCTATAAGTTATCTTGAAAAATTTAATTCAGATGATATACTGTTAAAGTCGATTTCTCTTGGAGCTATTGGAGATTGTTTTTTAGAGTTGAATCAACCAAAAAAAGCATATGAATATTATCAAAAGGCATTTAAGCATAATGAAAACATTTATACAACTCCAAAATATTTGTTCAAAGCTGCATTAATAGGCTCTGAATTAGGTGAATATAGGTCTGCAATAAACTTTCTAAATAGAATCAAAGAAGAATTTCCTGATTCATATGAATCTAGTTTAGTTGAAGTTCAACTTGGTAGAATTGAAAACCTAAACTATTAAAATGTCAACTAAGCAATTTGATGATTTTAATAAAGATTTTAAAGTATTAAATCCTGATAAATTAAAAATTGCCTGTGTTGTTTCTGAATGGCACAATGAAATTACTATGAAACTATTTAATGGAGCAAAAGACATTCTTACAAAAAACGGTATTCATGAAAAAAATATTTCTAGAATAAATGTTCCTGGAAGTTTTGAGTTAATATTTGCATGTAAAAATCTTATAAATAAAAATTTTGATGCAGTTATAGCAATTGGATGTATAATTCAAGGTGAAACAAGACATTTTGAGTTTGTTTCAAGTGCAGTTGTAAATGGAATAAAGGATTTAAACATTATATCTGATATACCTATTATTTTATGTGTATCCACAGATGATAATATTAATCAATCTATTGATAGAAGTGGTGATAAATTTAATAAAGGTATGGACTCTGCAATTGCAGCTCTTAAAATGATTACATTAAATCAATGAAAGTCAACTTCTTTAAGTTAAATAAGAATAGAAAATTTAATTATACTCCCCGTTTTTTTAAAGGTAAAGATGATGTTGCGCCAAGTTTTGAATCAAAGTTTTCTGTTTATAGAGAGTCATATAACACAAATGATATTGGTAAACACTGGGCTGATCAAAGGTATAAAATGCGTAATAGAAAAAACAGGGGTATTAATATGACATTAATCTTAATAATACTTTTTCTTATTTTGATATTTTTATATATCATTGACTTTGATATAAATATTTTCTTTACTAATTAATGTCAGATATAATTAAAATTTTACCTAGTGAAGTTTCAAATAAAATTGCTGCTGGTGAAGTAGTGCAAAGGCCATCTTCTGCACTAAAAGAACTTATAGAAAATTCTATTGACGCAAATTCTACTAAAATTCAGATAATAATTAAAGACGCAGGAAAAAATCTAATTCAGGTAATTGATAATGGAAAAGGAATGTCAAAAAATGATATGCATTTATCATTTATAAAACATGCGACATCAAAAATTAATAAAATAGAAGATATTTATTCTATTTCATCAATGGGATTTAGAGGTGAGGCGTTAGCTGCTATTGCCTCAGTTTCTATGTTAGAAATGGAATCAATTACTGATAATCAAAATGGTCATTTTATTGAAATTAATGGTGGTAAGTTATTAAGAGAAAAAGTCTCAAATATTCAAGAAGGCACCTCAATTAAAATAAAGAATATTTTCTATAATATACCAGCAAGAAGAAACTTCTTGAAATCCAACTTTGTTGAACTTAGACATATACTTGATGTATTTCACAGATTAGCAATCTCTCATCCTGAGATTGAATTTTCATTTATCAATAATGATGAAGAAATTTTTTATCTAAAAGGGGAGTCATTAAAAAAAAGAATTGTTTCAATATTTGGAGAAAAAGTTAGAGAAAATTTAATTCCTATTAATGAAAGTACCCAAATTGCTGATATCTCGGGCTTTGTTTTAAAACCAGAATTTTCAAAAAAATCAAGGAGTAATCAGTTTGTTTTTGTAAATAAAAGATTTATTAAAAGTCAGTTTATTAATCATTCAATTTTTGCGTCATACAATGGTTTGCTAAAAGACGGATATTACCCCGGATATTTTTTGTTTATCGATATAGACCCAACTAAAATAGATGTCAATGTCCACCCAAACAAAATAGAAATTAAATTTGATGATGATCAAAACTTATATTCAATAATAAATTCTTCAGTTAAACACTGTCTTGGTATATATCAGGTTAGTCCTGTACTTGATTTTGACAAGGATCCTTCAATGGATATTTCTTATGATCAAGTTAAGTCACAGCCAAGAATTCCTGCCATTGAGATTAATTCAGAGTTTAATCCCTTTGAGGTTTTTAATGATGAGAGAGTAAATAATGTTAGTTATAATTACTTAATTCCAAATAGTAAATTAAACTTTGAAGATGACAATAATCAAAATTTAAAGATTTTTCAGATTTTGAATAAATTTATTGTAAGTACTAACAAGTCATCTCTTATTATAATAAATCAAAATTTAGCTCATCAGAGAATATTGTATGAGTCTTTTTTAAAATCAATTTTTGAGAACTCTGCTAATTCTCAAAAGTTAGTTTTTCCAATTGAGTTAAGTTTAACAAAAAAGCAATTATTGCTATACAATAAAATTATTGATGAATTTAAATCAATTGGTTTTGATATAATTGTTAGGAATGAACTAATGCTTATTGAATCCATTCCATTTGGAATAGAAAAAAATAACGTAGAAGAAGTTATTGAAAATATTCTAAATGAGGAGTTTAATACTTCTAATGATTTTAGTGCATCTGATTTCTTCGCAAAAAGACTTTCAAAAATTACTTCAATTAAAACGGGTCAAAAACTTAATTTATATGAGCAGGAGTATATTGTAAATAATTTATTTTCATGTAAAGAACCTAATTTGTCACCTTATAATAAGCAAATATTTATTACTTTAAATAAAAACGACATAGAAAAAAAATTTAATGGGTAGGGTAAGTGAAATAGTAAAACATTTAATCATAATTAATGTAATTTTTTATATTGCATCAATGGTTTTTGGAGAGTTGATGTATGATCTCTTTGCTATGCACTATCCAAAAAATTCAACTTTTTTTCTTTGGCAACCTCTATCTCACATGTTTATGCATGGTGACACAACTCATATTTTATTTAATATGTTTGGTCTATGGATGTTTGGTACTCCATTAGAACAAATGTGGGGGAAGCAAAAATTTATTTTTTTCTATTTGTCTGCTGGTTTTGGTGCGGTTCTTATTCAAACTCTAGTGTATCACTATGATGTTCTATCTGTAACACAATTATTAATTGATAATGGCTTAACTAAAAATGAGATAAATAGTTTTTTTGAAACAGGTAGACTAAATACTAGTCTAATACAAACATTAGGAGAAGCAAAGCTTGCTTCTGGAATTCAATCATATAAGGCGGTAATGGTGGGTGCATCTGGAGCTCTTTATGGAATACTAGTTGGATTTGCTATGATATTTCCAAATGTTCAACTAATGCTTCTTTTTCCACCAATACCTATTAAAGCTAAATATTTAGTACCTCTTCTAATTTTATTTGACCTTTTCTTTGGATTCACATCATATTCAGTTGGTCCAATCGCTCACTTTGCTCACATTGGTGGAGCAATTACTGGATTTATAATGATGTGGTACTGGAAAAAAAATCAGTTTAATAATAAAAGATGGAATTAGGGTTTAGATATTTTTTAAATCAGCCTTTTTTTAAAAAAATTATAATAATCAATATTATTGTTTTTTTATTTCCACTTGTTTTAAATACATTTTTATTTCTATTCAATTTAAAACAATTTAGCCCTATCAATTACTTTGATCTTCACCCAGGAATAGGAGATATTATTAGAAGTCCTTGGACACTAATATCATATTCTTTTTTTCACATTGATTTTTTTCACATATTTTGGAATATGTTGATTCTTTATGTTGTTTGTAAACAGTTTTTAAATTTTCTAACAAATAAAAAATTAATAGAAATATATTTTTATGGTGCACTTATGGGAGGTCTATTCTTTGTGATTTCATATAATATTTTCCCAGTATTTAAAAATGCTTTTTCACCTTTGATAGGATCATCAGCTTCTGTTTATGCTGTACTTATTTTTGCTTGTTCATATATGCCAAACACTAGAGTGAACCTCATTTTTTTTGATATTAAATTGAAATATTTAGGTCTTTTCTATGTTTTATTGAGTTTAATTCAAATACCCTTTAGTAATGCTGGTGGAAATATTGCACATTTGGGTGGTGCTTTTTATGGTTTTTACTATGCAAAAAACTTTAATTTAGCAAACTCACCATTTGACTTCATCTTTAGCTTTGTAAATAACTTTAAGTCTAAACCAAAAGAAAATCGAGATAATCAAAAAAAGATTGACAATATATTAGACAAAATAAGTAAATCTGGATACGAAAGTTTAAGTAAGAGTGAGAAGGATTTTTTATTTAAAAATTCTAATGATGATTAAATTTTAGATTTTTTTCTTTTGATAAAAACATATAGTTGCCATAAGAATATGAATACTATAAAATGAGGTAGATAAGATCTTGGTTCTCCATCTAGTCCAATAGTTGTAAATATTCGATCCCATCTAAATTTCCAGTTTTGAATCCCATTAAATAGTCCATCAATGCTCATCCAAATAAAAACTGGTTTACCTAAAACATGATCAAAAGGAACAAAACCCCATACTCTTGAATCTTCTGAGTTATATCTATTGTCTCCCATCATCCAATAATAATCTTGTTTAAATGTGTAAGAGTCTTGTTCTTCGCTGTTTATAATAATTCTGCCATTTGAGATCTCAATATCATTAAATTCATAGTCTTTTATTATTTTTTTATAAAGTGGGAGGTTATCTAAACTTAGATCAATTTGGTCTCCTTTTTTTGGAATATAAATTGGGCCTAGATAGTCGTTATTCCATTTAAAATTGTTGTTATTAGGAAAGAAATTTAAATTGGATACACCTTTACTCTGAGTAACTCTGTAAATAGTATCAAACAAATTAGAATTTTCAATTTTAAAAGCATCTTCATATGTTAAACTAATCTCTCTTGTACTATCGATTAATTCACTAATAGTTATATTGTTATCCCTAATAATACTGAGGGGTATTCCAGAGTCATCTGTATATACTAAATATTCATTATCATTAGTGTTGGAGATACTTAGTATATAATTTGATATTTCTTCATATGATCTTGGAGTTAAATTTTTAATAATAAATTTTCTAATAAAACCCTCAATTCCTATTTCTTTTAGTTTGTTTGATGAAACTCCTTTTTCAGACCTTATATTATAGGTAAAAATCGGTTTAGCTCTATCCGGTAAGACATTTTTTTTACCATTTATAAAAATAATTCCATCTTTAATTTCAATTGTATCTCCAGGAATGCCAAGTGCCCTTTTTACGTAATTTGATTTTTTATCTCTTGGCTTAATAACTCCTTTTTCCTTAACAAAAAACTTTCTAACAGTATCTGCAGGCCAATTAAAAACCACAATGTCATTATTTTTTATTTCTTGAAATCCAGGAATTCTAATATATGGTAATTGAGGACTTTTTAGATATGATCTAGTTTTAATAATAGGTATAGTATCATGAACCATAGGAAGAGTAACAACAGTTGAGGGAACTCTAGCTCCATAATGAAACTTGCTTACTAATAAAAAATCACCTACTCTTAAGGTCTTCTCTAACGACCCAGTTGGGATCACAAAAGGTTGAAGAAAATAATTATGTACAATTGTTGCTATAACTATAGCAAAAATGAATGAGCCAATGGACCTTTCAAATCCAGAGAAAGAAATCTCTTTAACTAATTTTGTTTTACTACTAACATAGCTTATATAAAAAAAATAAAATCCAAGAGTTAGTATAACTAGTACTCTATCAATCTTGGAGTTATGATTAAACCTTTTAATAAATTCTACCCAAACTACAGGTATCATAAGAAGATTAATAACTGGTATAAAAACGAGTAATATCCACCATCTTGGTCTTTGGATTATGTCTAAATGTTTAATGATATTATAGAACGGAATAATTGCGTGCCAGCCAGGGACTCCAGCTAGCCTAAATAGCTTTTGAGATCCAGCGAAGATTAACCCATTATAAATCAAGAAAAAATAAATCCACTCTATAAAACTCATTCTAGTCTATATTAATTTTTAGTTTGATTCCTGCATTTTGAGAAAAATCAAAATAATTACTTTCAATAAATGGTCTAAGAGATAGATCTTCACTTACATTGAATTGAAGTAAATGAGCTCCGACATTAGCGTCAATGATATTTAGAACATAAGTGCCTACTAAAAACATAAACGCAAAGTCTTTATATCTTCTATGAAATTTCATACCCTCTAATAATTTCTCGTTTTCAGGAATTATATCAATATATTCATCATCAAAATATCCAGCCAGCCTTCTTTTATATGCTGTTCTATATTTATTCATTTCTTTTTGATTGTAATTGAAATAGTAAGCTGAAGTTCCCAATCCACCATATATTATTGGAATCATCCAATATCTTCTTGTATAAACTTGACCCAGTCCTGGCAATACTGAAGAATAAAATGCAGCTTTTGATGGAGTCAAAGGATCATCAATTAATCTTTGTTTTCTTGGGCTTACATAAATGGAATCTAATTCGGATTGGCAATAAGAATTGAATGAAAATAAAACTAATATTGATAAAAAAAAATTTCTCAATTTGATAATTTTTTTAGAATTGAGTATAAATCATTAATACTTTTAAAAGTAGTTGATAATGAAACTTTACCAGATGAATCTTCTTTAAGTTTAACTTTTGAGCCAAATATTTTTTCAAACTTGTTGGTTGCATCAATATAGATTTTAGAAATATCAGAACTGATATTTGAATTAAGTTTCTTAACATTTAGTTCTCTTACAATTTTTTCAGTTTGTCTTACAGATAAATTTTTTGATATTATTTGCTCATAAATTTCTAATTGAATTTTTTTATCATCAACATTAATAAGCGCTCTTCCATGTCCCATTGTTAAGAATCTGTCTCTTATTCCTGATTGAATGATTGGATCAAGTTTAAGTAATCTTATATAATTAGAAATTGTTGATCGATCTTTGCCAACTATTCTTGAAATAGAATCTATATCAAGCTTATATTCATCAACCAATCTTTCATAGCTTAATCCAATCTCAATTGGATCTAGATCAACTCTCTGGACATTTTCAACTAATGACATCTTAAGAATATCAGATTCACTTTCAATTCCTCTTATATAGCAAGGAATTGAAGTTAAACCTATCTTCTTTGCTGCTCTATACCTTCTCTCTCCAGATATTATCTCATATTTAGATGAGTTTATCTTTCTTACAGTTATTGGCTGAATGATTCCAAGGTCTTTTATAGAATTTGAAAGACTATCCAGTTCAGCACTATCGAAATTTGATCTTGGTTGATTTGGATTAACTTCTATCTTATTAATGTCGATTTCAAATGAATTATTATTACCAAGAGGCTTTAAGCTATTCTCATCATGACTTGAGTTACCCAATAGAGCATCAAGGCCTCTTCCTAAAACTCTCTTCTGTTTTTTGTCAGACATTTACATACTTTTTAATTATTTCATCAGCTAGAGAAAGATAGTTTTTCGTCCCCTTAGAAGTTACATCGTAAGTTATAATATCTTTTCCAAAACCAGGTGCTTCTCCTAGTTTAATATTCCTTTGAATAATTGTTTTAAATACTATATCTCCAAAATGTTTTTTTACCTCATCAACAACTTGATTTGAAAGTCTTAATCGTGAATCATACATAGTCAAAAGAATTCCTTCGATATCTAGATCTTGATTGTGTATTTTTTGTACGCTTTTAATAGTATTTAGAAGCTTACCTAAACCTTCAAGGGCAAAATACTCACATTGAATTGGAATTAATACTGAATCTGAACAAGTTAAAGCATTAAGTGTAATTAATCCAAGTGAAGGAGCACAATCAATCAAAATAAAATCATAATCAGCTTTTATGATTTCAATCTGCTCTTTTAGTTTATATTCTCTATTCTCAATATCAACCAATTCTATTTCAACACCAACTAGATCAATACTTGATTGAATTATATCAAGATTAGGAGATTCAGTTTTTTTTATTAATTCACTTATTTTTATAGACTCAGAAAAAACTTGATAGAGGGAATGATCATTATCATTTGGATCAAATCCAAGTCCGGAAGAAGCATTTGCTTGAGGATCTGCATCAATAATTAAAACCTTCATTTCAAGAACACCTAAAGAAGCAGCAAGATTGACAGAGGTAGTTGTTTTACCAACTCCACCTTTTTGATTAGCTATTGAAATTATTTTTGCCATTAATTATTCATTTTCTGATTTATATTCAATGATAAATATATCCTCATTTTGTTTTTTTAAATTATATTTTTCTCTTCCATAGTGTTCTAGACTATCTAAATTTTCAAGTCTTTTGATTAACCCTTGATCTTTGACTATTTCTTCTGTGAGTGCATCTTTTCTCTTTTTTAATTTTTTTATTTCTCTATTTAATTCGGCGTGAATGAGTAGTGAATTTGTATCTAGAAAAGTCATCCAGAATATGAATGCAATTAAAATAACTAAATATTTAAAGTAGGTTTTGCCTATTATAGATTTTAGTTTCTTTAAAAAATAACTCATTGAATCTACTTTGGTAAAATTTTAAAGATACCCTCACCTTCAACGCTAATATAAACATAACCATCAGGACTTAGGTTCACGTCTCTGACTCTACCTATTCTGGGAAAGAGTTTTTCCCTAATTATTATTCCAGAATTATCAAATTCTAATCTTTCAAGATATCTAAAGCTTAATGACCCTATTAATAAAGTATTGTTCCAATCACTATAAATTTCTGAATCTTTAATCATTACCATTCCAGAAGGAGCAATAGATGGGGTCCAATAGTAATATGGGTCAGTAACCCCGTCTAAGGTTTTATTTTTAGTTATTTCACTACCGCTATAGTTTATTCCATAAGTTGCTTTTGGCCAGCCATAATTTCTTTCTCTAACAGGATCTTCATTATTTTTAGGTTCTTTGATTATATTTATTTCATCTCCACCTCTAGGACCATGCTCATGAATCCATATCTCATCATTGTTAAATCCATCTACAATACCTTGAGGGTTTCTATGTCCATAACTCCATACAGCCTTCTTTGTGTTTTCCATATCAAAGAATGGATTGTCATCTGGAATTGAACCATCAAGATTCAATCTGTAAATTTTACCTCCATCTAAATTTAGATCTTGTGGGTTAATATCTCTGTTTCCTCTATCACCTATGGTAAAATAAATATGTTGATTCTTTAATAAAATACTTCCACCAAAATGTCTTTCCTCCTCAGAGTCAGGTGAAGCTTTATAAAGTTGCTTTAGATCAACTAAACTATCTCCATCAAGTTTAGCTGAAAATAATGAGGTATTTGAACCTTTTTCTGAGTCAGATACACTAGCTGTCAAATAAATTATCTGATTAGAACTAAAGTTTTTATCTACTGCTACATCTAGTAAACCACCTTGTCTTGAAAATACAATCTCAGGAATACCTTGAATTATCTTTTTCTTTCCATCTACAACGTGATATAAAATTCCTTTCTTATCGGTAACTAAAAATGATGTTTCATTAGTGAATGCAAGCCCCCATGGAATATCAATTCCATCAACAATTTTAACTAATTCAAATGAGTCTTCTTCAAAATCTTGAATAGGAGGGAAATTCTCTTGTTGAGAGCAAGCATAAGATATGCTTAAAAATATAATTAAAAATAATAGGCTTGTTTTTTTCATAATTCGAATTTAAAATAATTTAATCACTCGATAAAGTTTTTTTTAAATCAAGTCTCTTAAACTTACGTTTTGATAATTTCTTTTTAGATAATCCAATGTTTTTTCCATAAGCTCTCCCATAGAGTCACATTTTTTAAAGTATTCTTCTTTAGTGAATTTATATATCTCATTCTTTAAATTCTCAACATTTTCTTTTTTACTAATAGTATCTTTTTTCATTATATTAATTAAAAGCTTAATTCTTTCATCAGAAATAATTAATCTTCTTGAAATAGTTGATCTTTCCTCAATTTTATACTGAATAATTGAGTCAGTTTTTAATTTATCTCTAACTATATCCATCATTGGTTTATTTTCTTTAAAAAATTGTGGTCTATATACTGAGAATCTACCCTCAAAGCATTGTTGATCAAAATCAATAGCTCTGATTTTATAAATTACTTGATCAAAATCATGAATAGGTATCACCACGTAATTATATGATCTCATATCTCCAAGTAGTCTTATCATACATCTTTCATTGAACTTTACATACTCTTTTGCAATTTGAGATTTTTGAAGCTCTGTACATTTTGGTAAATAATCTTGTATGAAAATATCTCCTGGTATTCCGGCTATATGTTCCTCAATTAAAGATGAGTTATTAACCAAAAAATTCAGGTTTCTGGGTGATAACATATGTTCAAATTCTATTCCATAGACTCTAGAAGCATCTGTTTTTTTTACATAGAAGTATGTGAAATTATCATTAACTATATTTCTAATTTTTACTCTAAATGGTTTAGAGTTTCCAAATGTACAATAGTCAACAGAATCTATATTTAGATAAGGAATTGATGAGGTATTTCCATCAGAATGAAGAAGTGTATATATAATTTTTAAGTTTTTATCTATCTCTTGCCTTTCACTTTCGTTGAAAATGAGTCTAACCCATAAAGTATCTTTATTCTTTTTATCATATAGATTTATTGAATCAGAATATCTTAATAAATCATCATATGAAATAACATCTCCCATCCATCTGTCATGTTGCTTTAAAAAAAATTTAAGCTCTTCAGAAATAGGATAGAAAGGTTTTTTTTTTGATATTAATTTTTTGTTAATTTTCATTTATTAAATATACA
>JAFMFH010000028.1 GCA_017856235.1 Flavobacteriaceae bacterium
AGTATAACCGTTTTATTGTTTTAGTAGCGAGGGCAGGACTCGAACCTGCGACCTTTGGGTTATGAGCCCAACGAGCTACCTACTGCTCTACCTCGCGATATAGATTGCAAATATAGTAAACTTTCATTACATAGTTTCAAGGCATTTAATTTAAGTAGTTATCTTTGCCGAAATGACTGATAATAAACATAAATCTGGATTTGTATCAATAATTGGGAGACCAAATGTTGGTAAATCAACTTTGATCAACTCTTTAATGAAAGAAAAACTATCTATTATTACATCTAAGGCTCAGACTACAAGACATAGAATTAGAGGAATAATTAATGGTGAAGATTATCAAATTGTTTTATCAGATACACCTGGAATTTTAGATCCAAGCTATAAACTTCAAGAGGCAATGATGAAGTTTATTAAAGAAACTTTAATAGACTCTGATTTCTTGGTAATAGTTGAAGAGGTTGGAAATAAAGAGTCATTTGATGAAATATTAGTTAAAAAATTAAATTCTTTTAAAATTCCAATAATTCTATTGATAAATAAAATTGACCTCTCTTCTCAACAAGAATTAGAGGAATCAATATCACATTGGAAATCAATATTTCCAAATATTGATATTTACCCTGTCTCTGCAATTGAAGGATTCTTTATTGATGAGTTAATTGAGATCTTTAAAGATAAACTTCCTTTATCTCCTCCATTTTTTCCAAAAGATCAATTTACTGATAGACCTGAAAGATTTTTTGTAAATGAATCAATAAGAGAGCAGATTTTAATTCATTATGACAAAGAAGTTCCATACTCTGTTGAGGTATTAACTGAAGATTTTAAGGACTCACCAAAAATTATTAAAATCAGATCTTTAATTCTAGTAGAAAGAGAATCACAAAAAGGTATTTTGATTGGTCATAAGGGGTCTGCCTTGAAAAAAGTTGCTTCTAAGGCCAGAGGTAATCTTGAAAAATTTTTTAGAAAGAAAATATTCTTGGAAGTATTTGTTAAAGTTAAAAAGAATTGGAGAAATGACCCTTCATCTCTAAAAAAATTTGGATATAATCTATAATAAATGAGTGGTATTGTAGCAATAGTTGGAAGACCTAATGTAGGCAAATCTACACTTTTCAATAGATTAATTGAGAGGAAAGAGGCAATAGTTGATCAGGTAAGTGGTGTAACAAGAGATAGGCATTATGGAAAATCTGACTGGAATGGTGTTGAGTTTAGTGTTATTGATACAGGAGGATATCTTCCTTTAAGTGATGATGTTTTTCAAAAAGAAATTGATAAGCAAGTAATATTAGCTATCGAGGAAGCTGATGTAATTTTATTCTTGGTTGATGTTAAAGATGGTTTAACTGGTGTTGATCAATCTATTGCAGATATGCTTCACAGATCCTCTAAAGAAACTCTACTATTGGTTAATAAAGTTGATAATTCTAAACTAATAGAAGATTCAAATGAATTTTATTCTTTGGGTTTTGAAAACTTATTTTGTTTATCATCGATTAATGGATCTGGAACAGGTGAATTTTTAGACTTATTATCTGAGAAACTTCCAAAAGAGGACCTAATAATTTCAGATGTACCAAAATTTGCTGTTGTTGGTAGACCTAATGCTGGTAAATCATCATTTATCAATTCCCTTATCGGTAAAGAAAGATTTATAGTTACTGATGTTGCTGGAACAACCAGAGATAGTTTATACACTCGATACAATCAATTTGGTTTTGAGTTTGATTTAATTGACACAGCAGGAATTAGGAAGAAGAGTAAAGTATCTGAAGATATTGAGTTCTACTCAATTTTAAGATCTGTTAGAGCAATTGAAAATTCAGATACATGTTTAATAATGTTTGATGTAGAGAGAGGCTTTGATTCTCAGGTACAAAATATTTTTTGGCTTGCAGCTAGAAATAAAAAAGGTGTTGTTGTTCTTGTAAACAAATGGGATACTGTGGAAAAAGATCATATGACTACTAAATCAATTGAAGAGGAAATTATATCCAAAACATCTCCATTTACTGACATACCAATTGTATTTATTTCAGCATTAACAAAACAAAGAATCTTTGATGCAATTAAAATTGCAATGCAGGTAAATCAAAGAAGGGATTATAAAATACCAACTAAAAAGTTAAATGATTTTATTTTACCAATAATTGAACAAAAACCTCCACCTAGCACTAAAGGTAAATACGTAAAAATCAAGTTTTGTAGACAACTTCCCACTAAGTATCCTCAGTTTGCATTTTATTGTAATCTACCTCAGTATATAAAAGATCCTTACAAACGTTTTTTAGAGAATCAATTGAGAAAAAATTTCAATTTTTCAGGTGTTCCGATTGATATTTTTCTTAGAAAAAAATAATCATAAAGTTTTTTTAAGAGACTTCAACTCTTCTTTAATTTTATTAAGCTTTTTCAAAATTACTAGATTTTCATCTTTAGAAATATCTTTTGATTTTAACTTCTTTTTAGCACCTTGAATTGTTAGACCGTCTTTTTTTAGAAGAGTATATATTAATTTTATGGATTCAATATTTTCTTTTGTATACTTTCTTATTCCAGATGATTTAACCATGGGATTTATCTCTTTAAATTCTTTTTCCCAAAACCTTAATAACGAAGTATTGACATTAAAGTGAGTAGCTACTTCACTTATACTATAGTATTTTTTTTCTGGAAGATTACTAAACATTTTAGTCAAGAGATTGGTTCTCCTGTGAAGCTTGATTTACAAGTTCTTCAAATTCAATAGGGGATAGACTACCTGAATAGAAATTTATTGGATTAATTTTTTTACCATCCTTTATAATCTCATAGTGAAGGTGAGGTGCTACAGATCTACCAGTATTACCTACATAGCCTATTAGATCTCCTCTTTTTACCCTGTTACCTCTTCGAACAACAATTTTATCCATATGAGCATATAAACTCACGTATCCAAAACCATGATCAATCCTAACATGATTACCAAAACCTATAGCTCTAGCATCTGCTCTAGATATTCTTCCATCACCAGTTGCATAAATAGGTGTACCAGTTTTTGCAGAAAAATCCATACCCCAGTGCATAGTTCTCTTTTTGGTAAATGGATCAATTCTGTAACCATATCCAGATGCCATTCTTTTAAGATCAGAACTACTTACAGGCTGAATTGCAGGAATTGCAGTCAGAAGCGACTCATTGTTCTTTGCTAATAACTCAATTTCATCTAGTGATTTAGATTGAATCACTAGTTCTTTTGTTAGAATATCTAATCTTTTTGTTGTATTTACTATAACATCAGAACTCTCAAATCCTTCTAGATAATCGTATCTATTAACACCACCAAATCCTGCTCTTCTTTGATCTTCTGGAATTGGACTAGCTTCAAAATAGACTCTATATAAATTATTATCTCTTTTCTCAATATTAGCTAAAGTTGATTCAACTTGTTCTAATTTCTTATTTAATACTTTAAGCTGGAGTTCGTAATTATTTATTTCTCGAGCCTGAACAATTTCTTTAGGGGTATCAATAAAATCAGTATTTAAAAGTACAACTGTAATAAATGCTCCAATAATTACTGAACTAATCAAAAACAGAGACAGTCTGTAGATACGTTCAACAAATGTTCTTTTAATTGGGACAAACTCCAGATTGTCAGAATCAAAGTAGTATTTAGTTTTGGACATAGACCAATTTGTTGTAATTTCAACCTTTAAATGGCTGAAAACCTCTACAAATATAAAAAAAATGAATTCATACGTTGTTAGAGAAAAATTTTTTCAATACTTCAAAGACAAACGACACAATATTATTCCCTCAGCCTCTGTAATTAACCAATCAGATAAAAATTTAATGTTCACTAATGCTGGAATGAACCAGTTTCGGAATATTTTTTTAGGTAATCAAGAACCTGCATTTTCCAGAGTTGCAAACTCTCAAAAGTGTCTTAGGGTTTCTGGAAAGCACAACGACCTTGAAGAGGTTGGGGTTGACACCTATCACCATACTTTTTTTGAAATGCTGGGTAATTGGAGTTTTGATGATTATTTCAAAAAAGAGATAATTGAATGGTCATATGATTTAATTACTAACATATATGGGATTAAAAAAGAAGATATATATGTTTCTGTATTTAAAGGATCAAAAGAGGACAATCTAGAATTTGATCAAGTAGCTTTTGATGAATGGAAAAAGTTTTTTAGTGAAGACAGAATTATTAGTGGTAACAAAAAAGATAACTTTTGGGAGATGGGAGATATTGGACCTTGTGGACCATGTTCTGAAATTCACATTGATTTAAGATCAGAATCTGAAAAGAAAAAAATTAGTGGAGCTGATCTTGTAAATAAAGAACATCCTCAAGTTGTAGAAATATGGAACCTAGTATTTATTCAATACAATAGGAAGAAAGATGGATCCTTAATTAAACTCGATAAACAATATGTAGATACTGGAATGGGACTTGAAAGACTTTGTATGGCACTACAGAAAAAAGAGTCAACTTATGATACGGATTTATTTATAGATATTATTAAGAAAATTGAGAATATTTCAAATAAAAAATATTTGTCAGGCGATGAAAATATTGATATTGCTATAAGAGTTATATCCGATCATATTAGAGCTTTAATTTTTACAATTTCTGATGGTCAAATCCCTAGCAACAATGGACCAGGATATGTTATTAGAAGAATTCTTAGAAGAGCTATTAGATATGGATATACAAATCTTGATATAAAAACTCCATTTATTCATGAACTTGTTGATATAGTAATTTCTCAATATTTAACCATTTATCCTGACCTAAAAAATCAGAGTGAATACATTACCTCATTAATTCATGATGAAGAAAAAGGTTTCCTCAAAACATTAAATCAAGGTCTTTTACTTATAAATCAAATTATTGAGTCTAATCCAAATGATAAGAAAATTAGTGGTGAAGATTCCTTCAAGCTTTATGATACATATGGATTTCCAATTGATCTTACTTCATTAATTGCAAGTGAAAATGATTTTCTAGTTGATATTGATGGATTTAATGAACATATGAAAGCTCAAAAAAGTAGATCAAAGTCAATAAATAATGAAGAAGTTAAAGAATGGAATATTGTAAGTGAGAATTCATCTACAAACGTATTTAAAGGTTACGACCATTATGAACTTGAAACAAAAGTTTTCAAGTATCGAGAGTGTATAACCAGTGAAGGAGAAACTCAGTATCATCTTGTTACAAATGAAACCCCTTTCTATCCTGAAGGAGGCGGGCAAATTGGAGATACTGGAGAAATTATTTCAAACTCTATGACTATAACTGTAAAAGATACTTTTAGAGAAGGTGAGGACATAATTCATCTTGTAGATAATTTACCAAATAAACTAGAAGAATCTATACTAATGAAAATTGATAAAGATAGAAGGTCATCTATTCAAAGAAATCATACTTCAACACACCTTCTTCAATTTGCTTTAAAAAAAATACTTGGAAATCACATAGAGCAAAGAGGTTCTATGTTAAACGAAGATATTTTTAGATTTGATTTTTCACATCAATCTAGATTATCAGAGAAGGAATTAAATGATGTTGAAGAACTTGTTAAAAGTTTAATTAAAGATGAAATTAAGTGTATCGAAGATAGGGAAGCAAATTATATTGATGCTTTAAATGCAGGAGCTATTGGTTTATTTTCAGAAAAATATGGCGATGTAGTAAGAACAATTAAGTTTGGGGAATCTTATGAACTATGTGGAGGTACTCATGTAGATAACACAAAAGAGATTGAAGATTTTAAAATAATTTCTGAGGGCTCACAAGCATTTGGAATTAGAAGAATAACAGCATCTTGTAATAAAATTAGAATTAAGGAGGAAAAATTAAAAGATCAAGCAATAAAAGAAAAAGCTGAGAGTGAAAAAGTAAATAAACTTCTTCAAAAAGAAATAGATTCTCAAAACAAGTTAAAAATTCAATCAATAAAAGAGTTAATTATTAATGAGATAAAAGAAGTTAATGGATTAAATACATTCACGGGGAAATTAGAACTAGATAATAAATCAACCAAAGAATTGTGCTTTTCACTCTCTAATGAATTAGATAATCTAATTATGATTGTTTTCTCTATAAGTGATGAAAAAGTATTTATTTCATGTTTTATTTCAAAGAATTTGATAGCCGAAAAGAATCTTAATGCTTCAAATATTATCAAACGGTTAACCCCTATAATTGAAGGTAGTGGTGGAGGCCAGCCTTTCTTTGCTTCTGGAGGTGGAAAAAATCTTGATGCAGTAGATGAAGCCCTAGCTGAATCTGAGAAAATAATTAGTCAGCTGTAGGTGGAAATTTTTCAAGTATACTTGAAACAAAATTACCAATCATCTTATCTCTATCTTTTGAGTACTCATTTAATACTCCTACACCTTTACCTTGCCATACAAGTTGTTGATTCTTATTATCAATAAAATTAACATAAAGAGTACCTTGAACTCTTGAGTATCCAGATGAGTATGGATAGCGGTAAAAGAAAGGACTCCAGCCATAGGGTAAATAATTATTAACATACACCCTCTCCTTTGATTGAGTCTCAAATGTAATTAATAGATCAGGTGAACTAGATCTCTCAAGTCCTTTTGACTTGAGACCCATATCTAGTGATTTTAAAATCCTCTTTTTATCAAGATCAGAAATTTCAACCTTTTCAATATCTGGTTCAGAGAATGAATATGAATTATAGTTACTAAAATCCACATCAGAATCATAATCATATTGAACATAAATTCCACATGAGTTAATAATTAAAGCTATTGTGAATAATATTATTTTTGGAGAGTTCACTTTTCTTATAATTTTCAATATTTTAAAGTTATGAAAAAATTTTTATTGTTTTTTATATTAATATTTCTTTCCTCTTGTTCATCATTTAGGTCTTTATCGGAAAGTAATTTATCTGTTGATGATCAGATAAACTTATATATTAAAAAATACGCACCAGCTGCAACTAAAAATATGAGATTTTACAGAATACCTGCAAGTATAACATTAGCTCAAGGAATTCTGGAGTCAGGATATGGCCAAGGTACTCTTGCAAAAAAAGCAAATAATCATTTTGGTATTAAGTGTCACAAAGACTGGAAAGGAAAATCAATTTCACATGATGATGATGCAAAAGGTGAATGTTTTCGGTCATATAAAAATCCTTTAAGGTCTTATAAAGACCATTCTTTATTCCTAGTTGAGAGAGATAGATACAGTTCCTTGTTTAAATTAAATAGAAAAGATTATGAGTCATGGGCAATTGGGTTGAAAGCAGCTGGGTATGCTACTGATCCTAAATATGCTGACAAATTAATAAGTTTAATTGAAAGGTTTAAATTAAATAGGTTTGATGAATAGATTGTCATCATCAGACTTAAAAATATCTATTAAATCATTTCCTCTAAGCTCTTTTAAAATTTTATCCCATTTCTTATTTGATAAATCAAATTCGGATTTAAAATCAGCTAAAAGAATTTGCTCAATGTTTTTAAGCCTATTAAAAATGACCTTTGCATCTTCGGAAATATCTGGTTCCTTTTTTATTGGTTTCATTTGTGGGAAGAATAAAATTTCTTGAATTGAAGTTTTATTTGTCAAAAGCATAACAAGTCTATCAATTCCAATTCCAATTCCAGATGTTGGGGGCATTCCATACTCAAGAGATTTAATGAAGTCCATATCAATAAACATAGCCTCATCATCACCTTTCTTACTTAATTCTAATTGATCTTCAAATCTTTTTAATTGGTCAATTGGGTCGTTAAGCTCTGAATAAGCATTTGCAATTTCCATTCCATTTACAATTAATTCAAATCTTTCAGTGAGATTAGAATTTGATCTATGCTCTTTTGTAAGAGGACTCATTGATTTTGGATAATCAGTTATAAATGTAGGATTTATAAAATTTTTTTCACATTTATTACCGAAGATTGCATCTATCAACTTTCCTTCTCCCATACTATCATCTATATCAATAGAAAGATCTTTACAAATAGATCTTAGCTCACTTTCGTTTTTACCTGAGATATCATAACCAGTATATTTAATTATAGCGTCAGTAATTGATATCCTTTCATAGGGTGCCTTAAAATCTATTTTTTTGGAATCAAATTCGACTTTAGTTTTATTATGAATTTCTAAACATACTTTTTCAATTAATGACTCAGTGAGTTCCATCATCCAGAAATAATCTTTATAAGCAACATACAGTTCGAGTATTGTAAATTCGGGATTATGATTTCTGTCCATTCCTTCATTTCTGAAATCTCTTGAAAATTCATATACAGCTTCAAACCCACCAACAATTAATTTTTTTAAAAATAATTCATCTGAAATTCTTAAATAAAGAGGTATATCTAATGCATTATGATGTGTTATAAATGGACGAGCTGTTGCACCACCTGGAATTGGCTGAAGAATAGGAGTCTCAACTTCAAGATATTCTCTCGAGTTTAAAAAATTTCTAATCGAATTTATAATTTTTGTTCTTTTAACAAATGTCTCTTTAACTTTAGGATTAACAATTAGATCAACATATCTCTGTCTGTATCTTTGTTCTAAATCTGTAAAACTATCATATTCGTTTCCTTTAGAATCAACTTTAGGTAAGGGAAGTGGTCTTAGAGATTTGTTAAGAATTTTGAAATCTTTTACTAGTACAGTAATCTCTCCAACTTTTGTTTTAAACAATTCACCATTTATACCAATTATATCTCCAATATCAAGTAACCTTTTGTAAACTACATTGTATTTAGTTTTATCATCTCCTTTACAAATTTCATCTCTATTAAAATACACTTGAACTCTACCCTTGCTATCCAATATTTCAGCAAAAGAAGCATTTCCTTGAATTCGTCTAGACATAATTCTACCAGCAATTACTACTTGTTTTTTTTCTTCATATTTGGAAACTATATCTAAAGAAAAATTGGTTACAGGATAAAGTTCTGCTGGATAAGGATCTATTCCAATCTTTTTTAACTCTTCAAGTTTTTCTCTCCTTATTTTTTCTTGTTCGGTCACTATATATTGTTTAAACAAAGATAGGTTTTATAAAATAATCATTGAAGTACAAATTTCTATATTTGAATGATTAATGAAAAATAAAAAAATAATAGTTAGAGATATAGGGAGAACTTCATTTTCTGATGCCTGGAAATTTCAAGAAGATGTTTTTCAAAAAATAATTGATCAAAAAGTTCAAAATAGAACTTTAGAAAAAAAAATAAAAACTAACAATTATCTAATTTTTACAGAACACAATCCTGTATATACTATTGGAAAGAGTGGAGATATGTCAAATCTTCTTTTAAATCAGAATCAATTAAAAGAGAAAGAAATTGATTTTTTTAAAATTAATAGAGGAGGAGATATAACATTCCATGGTCCAGGTCAAATAATGGGTTATCCTATCCTAGACTTAGACAATTTTTTTACAGATATAAACCTATATTTAAGATCTCTGGAAAATACTATTATAGATACTCTAAGTTTTTATGACATCTTAGGATTTACAATTAAAGGAGAAACGGGTGTTTGGGTTAAAAATCAAAATCAATTTAAAAAAATATGCGCATTTGGTATTAGAGCAAGTAGGTGGGTAACTATGCATGGATTCTCATTGAATGTAAATTCTGATTTAAATTACTTTAACAATATTATACCATGTGGAATAAAGGATAAAGGTGTAACCTCTATTAAAGAAACTTTAAATCAAGAAGTTGATTTAAAGAAGGTAAAGAAGAAGATTTTTGAAAATTTTGAAAAGAATTTTGATGCTGATTTAGTTTATCATGATTAATTTATTTCATAAGATACAATTGAATACTTATCGATTTTTGAAATTAGTTCAAGCTTACCATCAATATCTGAATCAATCAAATCAAATGAAGAGCTACCTTTAAGAGGAAATCCGTTAACTAGCTCACCACTGTCATTATATAGATATATATTATCATTGTTAAGATCTGTAGTTCCAACAAAGAAATCTCCAGAAATATTAAAAACCTTAGGCTTTGAGTACCTGCCAGTTGGAAGCTTTACATCAATACCTTTAATTGACAAAATGTCCTCGCTTATATATATTAGTTTATCATCAAAAACATTAATCATACTATTATCAGATAGATTTAAATTATTTCTATTAAAATTACCGTTAGTATCAATTTGAATTAAATTTCCTTGATTATCAGACGTTGTAAATGAGCCTAAATATGAATATACAGTATTATCATTATACTGAATTTTATCTTCAACAACTATTCTATCTTCACCTCTTCTATTAAGAATCTTTATATCACCATTTTCAAGTTGAATAACAATATAATCTTTGCCATCAATTCTTAAATGAACTGGACTTTTAATAATACTTGATGAAAAATTATTTGGACTAAAACCATTTACAATTTTCCCTTTTGTATCATACATCTTAATTTGATTATCGTATGAGATTACAATTCTATAATTTCTATTCTTTTCATAATCAAAAATTGAAATGGGATTTATATTATCCCCCAATTCTAAATCAAAACTTAGATCATTAACCTGATTTCCATTTCTATCAATAAGATATAACTTATCTTCTGTCCTAAATATCATTTGAAGTCTACCATTTTTATATGTATCAATTTGTTCTATATCTCCAATTACTCTACTAGATAAATTTTTTTTCCAAATAAGACTTCCTTTATTTGAGTAATAATGTAATACGTTTTCACTATTTTGAAAAACAAAATCATATTCGTTAGTAGAATGATTTTTTATCCAAATTGGATCTGAAATTATTTCATTATCTGATGAAACAAGAAATTCTGTATAAGCTTCACCCATCTTTGAGAAAGTATTGATCTTTTTATAATCAAAATTTAAAAGTGCTATATCCTGAGTGAATTTTAAGCCAAATGATACAAATGGATACGAATCTGAATCTAAAAAATTAATTATACTTGAATTCATTTTATTTCTTGAATTTATAACCCAGAAGAAATTATTATTTGACTGTATATTTTTCTTATAATTTGTATAGTCAGAATTTGATCCTAAAACATTATTAATTTTATTTGCATTAATTATATTTCTTAATTTTGAAATAGAACTGCCAATAATTAAAAAATTATTAATTAAAGTTGAATAGCTTATCAGAGGATCATATCCAAAAGATTGCAATAATAACCTAAGGCCTTCATCAAAATTTACAAGATATATATCTGTATCGTTGCTTTCTTTTAGGTTAAAATATTCTTCAATCTGGTCTGTATTTTTTAAAGCAATAACTAAAAATTTTTCTTGATCATCTACTATACTTAATTCATTTATGAGATTTATAGACTTAAAACTATAATCATCAGCAGCAATATTATTTGATTTAAAGAAATTTTTAAGATTGAATATAAATCGTTCAGAATCCCCTACATTAAAAGAAAAAAATGATTTAAATGTATTAGGAATAACTTTATCAGATACAATCTCTTTAGAGGAAATACTTTTTAAAATTGAAATTTTAGAATTAAGTGAGTCACTTAACTTAGTAACACCAGAAAGCTTTATGCCATCAGTTGAGTTGGAAAAATCATAACCAATCCATGAAGTTTTAACTTTAGGCAACAAAGGTAAATTAAATGATCTATAGTCCTCAGAATTTGATTCATCTGATTTAATAAAAAAATTAAATGGATCGTTTTTGTCTATTGTTTTTGAAATTTTTATCAAATCCGGACTGATTTTTTTATTATTTGTTTTATAATCTCTTATAATATTTTCTAAAACTATATCAGTATCTGAGCTTATAAAAAAACCACCAACAAGTGTTTTGTAAATTGTCTTATTGTTAAAAGTCTTTGAGTATATATTATAACTCTGATAAGTTTTATTAAAATCATCATTATTAAAAATTGAATCACTTAATTCAACTCTACTTATAAATGTATAGGCAATTTCATCTTTACTATAAGGAGACAAACTTAAAACACCTTTATTAGTATAACTATTTGAAAGTAAATTCAAATTATTGTAAATAACTTTAGAGTTTGGATAAAGATTTGATATTAGCTGATTTTTTTCAAGAATATTTTTTGTAATAGTCAAATCATTTATGTTAATAATTTTTACTGACTCTAAGGGAATAAAATCTAATTCAGAAATATGATCATTATCAGCTTTATTACATGTTGATGCAATTAATAAAAAAAGAGATAATAATATTCTTATTGAAAATTTCATTAATTGATTTGAAGGGTTTGTTGATTAGATTTAATTTTAAATGATTTTCTGTGATATTTTGTTATGCCAAATTTTGTTATCATACTTAAATGAAATTTTGTCCCATATCCTTTATTTTTTATCCAATTATATTTGGGGAACTTTAAATGTAAATTAGACATATATTCATCTCTATATGTTTTAGCTAATATTGATGCTGCAGCAATATTCTGATACTTTTGATCACCTTTAATTATACACTGATATTCAATTTCTTTATATGGCTGAAATATATTACCATCAACTAAAATAAAATCTGGTTCAATATTTAAATTTTCTATACACTGATGCATTGCTTTAAAAGTAGAATTTAAGATATTATTATTATCTATGTGAGAAGAGTTTACAAATGCAACCGAATATGCCAATGCATTTTTTTCAATAAATTTTTTAAGTTCTAATCTTTTGATTGGGGATAATTTTTTAGAATCATTAATATCGTTGTTTTTAAAATTTTTTCCTAAAATAACTGCAGCAGCTGTTACAGGTCCAGCAAGGCTTCCTCTTCCGGCTTCATCAATTCCTGCTTCATGTTTAAATTTGGAAAACTTATTCATTAACATTTTAACAAAATCAAATTTTAAAAGAAATATTACCTTAGTATGAAATTACAAAATAGATGCAGAAGATTTTTCTGGTATTAACTTTTTTTTTACTAACATCTAATTTATTTTCTCAATCAGAAAAAGATATTGATATAAAGCCTAAAGCCCAAAAAGAGGAATTAAAAGAAAATTCTGAAAAAAAAGATTTTTTAAACTTGAATGAATATAAAATCTTCTATTTGGATGGAGACTATGAAATTGTTGATACTTCATTAACTATTAATAAATATTATAAGTTTAACTTTTTAAGGAAAGATCAGTTTGAGCTATTATCATTTGCTAATTCAGGTCATACATATAATAAACTTTCCTATGATTTAATTAAAGAATCAAAATTGCCTGATGTTGGAGCATTAGCTAAACATTTTCAGTATTTTGAAAAAGAAGATATTGGATATTATGAGGTAGCTACTCCATTTACAGAAATTATGGCAAAATCTACATTTGAACAAGGACAAATATTAGACTTCCTGGTTTCTGTAAATCTTTCTCCTAATTATAATTTTACAATAGCTCATAAGGGTTATAAATCTCTTGGTAAATATCAAAATACTAGATCAAGAGGAAATCAATTTAGATTTTCTTCAAACTTCAAATCTAAAAAAGACTTGACTAATTGGAAGTTTCATATTACTTCTCAAAATATTTTTAATCAAGAAAATGGTGGACTTACACCCGATGATATATATTTTTTCGAACAAGCTCCAGATTATTTTGTATTAGATAATTCAGGAAATCAAATTTTACTTGATGATGGTTCATATGAAATGATT